>NZ_JRKC01000090.1:0-10222 GCF_000800925.1 Microbacterium sp. ZOR0019
GGGGGCGGGAGCGGGACTGGACGGCCAGGGTTGCGGTCGCGGAATCCGCGGCGGGGGCCGGAGGGGTCGCGAGGTCGGGGAGACCGGCACTGACCGCCTTGCGGGTCCGACCGATCGCGCGACGAGACAGCGCCCACTGCAGGCCGTATCCGATCGCGAACACCATCAGCGTGAAGATCAGCGCCATCGCGGCACCCTGGTCCGGCGCATAGAGCTGTGCGGAGCGCGGGTTGATCATCGCGTAGATGTACATCGACAGCGGACGGGACGACGGGGTGGCCAGGAACGCGGGAAGCGTGAACTCGTTGGTGCCGAGGATGAACATCTGGATCCAGACGGCCATCACGGTGGGCATCAGCAACGGAGCGATGATGCGGCGGAACCCCTCGAAGCGACTCGCCCCGCTGGTGAGCGCGGCCTCCTCCAGCTCGGGCCGGATCTGCAGGGTCGCGCTGTACGACGAACGGTAGGCGATCGACACCCGATACGAGTAGGCGATCACCAGCGCCAGAAGGGTCCCCGCGATCGGGATGTAGGGGTTGATCACCATGAAGGTGAGGAACATCGCGAAGCCGGCGATGGTCGCGGGGATAGCGACCGACGACGAGGCGAACAGGTCCAGGGCCTTCACCCAGCCGGTCTTCTTGCTGCGGGCGATGCCGTAGGCGAGGACCGTGGCGAACACGACCGCGATCGTGGCGCTGCCGCCCGCGATGAGGACCGTGCGTCCCAGCGACACCCAGAACTCCGGATCCGCGAGCACCACCCCGAACGCACCGAAGTCGGTGCTGCCGAGCATCGCATCGATCGAGAACGCCACCGGATAGGGCGTGATCGCCGCCCACAGCAGGGCGAGCAGCGGGAGGATGCCCGTGAGCAGCACGAACACGGCGACCAGCAGCATGACCGGGATCTTCCACGGCCCCATCCGCATGGTCGACGGCCGGAAGCCCTTGCCCGAGACCGATGCCCTGCGCTCGGCATTGCGGGTCGCGCGGAGATAGACCGCGAAGGCGATGGTGGTGATCACCAGGAACACGAGTCCCCACGCGGCGGCCAGGCCGTACTGCGGCAACTCACCCGCGTTGGAGCTGATGAGCGTCCAGAGCTTGAGGGCGAAGATGTTGCGCCCGGACTCCTGACCGAACAGCAGCGGAACCTCGAGACTGCCGAGGCCGAGGATGAAGGTGAGCACGGTCACCCCGAGCAGGCCCGGCCAGAGCATCGGCAGGGTCACCCGTCGCAGCGTCTGCGGCCAGGAGGCCCCGGACACCCGCGCGGACTCCTCGAGCGAGCCGTCCATGTTCGTCAGGATGGGCACGATCATCAGGTAGGGGAAGGTGACGTTCGTGAGCGCCTGGATGAAGATCATCGTCGGGAAGGCGTACGGATCGATCGGCACGTCGCTCGCGAACGGGAGCAACCGCAGCAGCTGGTTGAGCACCCCGGACTCGGGCGAGAGCATCAGCAGGTAGGCCTGTGCCTTCACGATCGGCGGGATGATGTACGGCACGATCACCAGCACCGAGATGAGGCGACGCCACGGCGCATCCGTGCGCACCGTGACCCACGCCAGGCCGAAAGCCATCAGGAGCGTGAGGAGCGTCGAGCCGCCGACGAACGCGCCGGTCGCGCCGAGCACACCCCAGAAGTCCTCGCGCAGCTGCCACAGGGTGACGAAGTTCTCGACGCCCCATTTCGCCGACGAGACGCCGAAGGGCAGGAACGGACCACGGAACGCGGTGATCACCTGGACGATCAGCGGTACCGCGAGAAGGATGAAGATGACCGCGCCCGAGACGATCATCGCGATCGTCATCGTGGTGGGACGCTTTCGCCCCGTGGTCCGTCCTGCCTGGAACATCGTTATCCGTTCAGCGCCTTGTCGGCGGCGTTGATCATGGCCTGCCAGTCGTCACGAGTGGCCTGCGTCTCGGTCTCGGCCCCGTTCTCGAGGCCGAGCAGCAGTGCGTCGGAGTTCGTCTTCATGAGCCCGGTGGCCTCGGCGAACGTCGCAGCGGGAAGCCCGGCGAACGGTACCTGGGTGCTGGCGAAGCGCTCGTCCGTCATGCGGAGGTCGATCCAGTCCGGGTCGAACGCGTTCCACAGGGTCCACAGCGCCGCGCCCGGCTTGTTCTTGGCGTCGGAGTTCACACCGGAGAACTGCGCCCAGACGCCGGCGTGCTCGAACGGCGAGACCTGGAGCGCCGGGTTCGGGTTGAAGAGGGTCTGGTTGAGGGCGATCGGCACGTCACCGCTCGACAGCGGAGCGCCCTGATCCTCGAGCAGCTTCAGGTTGCCGGACGACATGAGGTCGCCGATCAGGTCGACCATCTTGTCCTCCCCCTCGGCCATCCCGTATCCGGCGAAGACCACCGCGTTGTAGCCGGCGACCGACACCTTGTCCTTGTACTCGGGGTCGAGGAGACCGTCGAGCGTCTCGGGCACCGACTCGACCTTCTCGGTGTTGTACTGCATGAGGGTGCCGTTGATGCTGTCGGGCATGAGCTCGGGCGCACCGATCGTCAGGTACTCCGCGGGGACGCCGAAGCTCTCCCAGTCGACCTTCTCCCAGAACCCCTCGTCGTACATGGCCGCCATCGAGGTGATCGAACCGGACACCACGTCGGTGTTGCGGGCACCGGTGGCCTTGGCCGAGATGATCGCCGAGGACAGGTTGTAGGTCAGACCCCGGGTCTCGACCTTGATGTCGGGGAAGCGCTCGTTGAACTGCGCGATCACCTCGGGCGCCAGCTCGTACCAGTCCCAGATGACCAGCGTGCCGCCATCGGCCTTCTTCGCCTCTTCGTAGAGGGTGTCGAGCTGCTTGTCGATCTCCGGCCAGTAGTCGTCGTAGAAGTTCTCGCAGCGCGTGATCGCGCCGATCTCGACGGCGTCGCAGACGGCCTCGGCGGCGTCGCCCTTCAGGGCGCTGTCGCCCCCGGTGGCTTCGCTCGGCGTGCTGCATCCGCTCAGCGCGAGTGCGAAGACCGCCACGACGGCGGTCGCTCCCAGTGTTCTCTTCATGATCTGAATGTCCTCTCTGACATCAGGAATGTGATCTTCGGGTGTGGTGCGGGGTTGCGTCATGCAGCCAGCACGCGGCAGGCGTGCGGGACGAGTTCGAGGAAGACCCTGCCGCCCTCGGGGGGTGTCGCCAGCGGTGCTCCGCGGCCGACGATGGTGCCGACGGACTCGCCCTCGGCGAGCACTTCGGCCTCGTACTCGACGATCTCGCCGAGGAACTCCACCCGCACGATGCGGACGGGAACGACGTTGGGACGGTCGGCGTCGGTCTCGTGCCAGCGCACGGTTTCGGGGCGGAAGGTCAACGTGACCTCGTCGCCCGCCGAGACCTCGTCCGGCACGGGCGTGCGCAGCCGGGTCCCGAAGGCCTCCAACACCGCGTCACCCGCGCCGTCGCGATCGATCACGAGGGCGGCGATCATGTTCGCGCGACCGACGAAGTCCGCCACGAAGCGGTCGGCCGGCTGATCGTAGAGCTCCCGAGGGGAAGCCTCCTGCACGATGCGCCCGCCGTTCATGACGGCGACGCGGTCCGACATCGACAGCGCCTCGGACTGATCGTGCGTGACGTAGAGCGCGCTGATCCCGAGGGTGCGCTGCAGACTGCGCAACTCATTGCGCATGGTGTCGCGCAGCTTCGCGTCGAGGTTGGACAGCGGCTCGTCGAGCAGCAGCAACCGCGGACGGTGGGCCAGCGCCCGTGCGAGAGCGAGGCGCTGCTGCTGGCCGCCCGACAGTGCGGTGGCCGGACGCTGGGCGAGGTGATCGAGCTGCACGAGCTCGAGTGACTCCATCGCCCGCTTGCGCGCCTCCTGCTTGGGAAGACGGGAGCCGGCCACCTGGAGCGGGAAGATCGCATTGGCGAACACGGTCATGTGCGGCCAGATCGCGTAGTTCTGGAACACCATCCCGATGTCGCGCTTGTCGGGCGACACGTGCGCGGTGCCGGTGGAGAGCACCTCGCCGTCGAGTGAGATGACCCCGCCGTTGCTCCGCTCGAGCCCGGCGACACAGCGAAGCGTGGTCGTCTTGCCGCATCCCGACGGGCCGAGGAGGGAGTAGAACATCCCGGGCTCGATCGTGAACGTGACGTCCTTGACCACGGGAACCGCGGCGCCGTCGAGCTCGTAGTCCTTCTTGAGGGCGTCGACGACGAGTCTTCCGCCTCCGGATTTCGCGGTCATCGGAACCCTCTCGTCGTTCTTCATTCTGGATTTTGGATCCACTGCGATCGCCACCATCATCGTCCCTCTCTCACGACGGATTCCACTGTCTGCGGGGCTGCCGGCGCACCCCACGGCCGCGGCTTCTCGAAGAACACCACGACGATCGCGCACACCGCGAAAGCGACGGCCGACAACAGCAGCGACTGCGACATGGCCGTGGCCAGCCCGCTGCCGTCCTCCGCCGACAGGTCGCTGCCGGGGTGGATCGCGCCCGGCACGAAGCCCGAGATATGCAGGGCGAGCGTCGCGTTCATCAGGACGGCCAGCAACGCCGACCCGATCACGGAGCCCATCTGCCTGGTCGTGGAGTACACACCCGATCCCGCTCCGGCCTGCGTGTGCGGAAGGTTGCGGGTGGCCGTCGACGCCAGAGGTCCGAACATCCCCGAGACACCGATCCCCAACAGGGCGGACGGGAGCAGCAGGAGCCAGAACGGGGCATCGAGCGTCATCGTCGCCGCGTACCAGACCATGGCCGCCGCCGAGACGACGAAAGCCGCGAACGTCACCCAGCGCGGCCCGACCCGGTCGCTCAGCTTGCCGACGAACGGGCCGAGCACCCCCGAGACGACGGCCATCGGCGCGAGCATGAGTGCGGCCAGCGTCGGGTCGAGACCCCGGCCGACCTGGAAGTAGAAGGCGAGCGGCACCGGCATCGCCGTGATACCGACCCCCACCAGGAAGATCGTGGCGTTCGCGACCGAGAAGTTGCGGTCACGGAACAGCGCGAGCGGCATGAGCGGTTCGGCGCGATTGACGCGCTGCCAGACGACGAAGAGCACGAGCAGTACGACCCCGGAGATGATCAGGCTCCACACCGTGATCGGTCCGAGGATCACACCCCAGTCGTAGACCTCACCCTCCTGGATGCCGAACACGAGAAGGAAGAGACCGACGCCGGACAGCGTGACGCCGAGCCAGTCGAACCGGTGCGGGTGTCCTTCCAGGTCCGGCACCAGACGCCAGGCGACGAGGAACGCGACGATCCCGACGGGCACGTTCACGAAGAAGATCCACTCCCAGCCCACCGTGTCGGTGAGCACGCCGCCGAGGATCGGACCGACGAGCGTCGCGAGCCCCCCGACCGCGCCCCAGGCACCCATCGCCTGGCCGCGTCCGCGCGGAGGGAAGACCCGCGCGATGATCGCCATGGTCTGCGGCGTCATCAGCGCCGCACCGAAACCCTGCACCGCCCTGGCCGCGATCAACATGCCGATGCTGTCGGCCAGACCGCACGCGAGCGAAGCGAGGGTGAACACCACGAGACCGATGAGGTAGACGCGCTTGGGCCCGAAGCGATCGCCGAGCCTGCCGGTGATCAGCAGCGGGACGGCGTAGGCGAGGAGGTAGGCGCTGGTCACCCAGATGACCGTGGTCAGGTCGGCGTCGAAGGCCGCGAGGATGACCGGGTTGGCGATCGCCACGATCGTCGTGTCGACGAGGATCATGAAGAAGCCGATGCACAGCGCCCACAGGGCCGGCCAGGGCCTGACTGTCTGAGTCATGGATCACTTTCGGGAGGGATCGTCGCGGAGGGTATGGGAGCGGGGATTCGGCGTCCGCCCTGCAAGCCCCTTATGCGCAGGGCGGGCGCCGAAGTTCCGGGGTGCCGGGTGTCAGCCGTCGGCGGCGGGGATGCCGATGACGGGCTCGCCCAGTAGCGGGGTCGAGACCGCGTAGATACCGTGATTGGCGAAGAGCCAGATCAGGTTCCGGTCCCACTCGACGAAGATCCCGTGCACGGGGGCGGCGAGGTCATCATCGTCCTTCAGACCCATCGGAGGCACGAAGTAGGCGCCGACCTGCGGGTTCTCGGGATCGCGCACGTCGAAGATCTGCAGCCCCGCGGCGTAGAACGCGTAGGGGACGACGCCGCCGTGCGGGGTTCCGGTGTTCGTGAAGTACCCCGAACGCTTCGGGCCGAACGAGCCGCGGCGCTGTGCCCAGTCGGTGAACGCGGCCTCTGCCGGCGGCGTCGGGCGGGGCAGAGTGCGCACCACCCGCGGATTCGTCGGGTCCGACACGTCGATCTGGTAGATCTCCTTGGCCGGCTCGTAACAGTCGGTGTTCATCGGGTAGCCCGAGACGTACACGTACCCGGTCTCCTCGACCTGGGTGGTGTCGACGTTGTCGCCTTCGGTCCCGGCGACGCTCGTGGGCAGCGGGCACCATCCGACGTGATGGATGTTCGTCGGATCGGAGACGTCGAGGACGAAGAAGCCCTGACCCCCCTGCGCGGCGTAGGCGTAGCGATAGCCCGACTCCACGGAGCGGGGCATGAAGACGCCCATGCGAGAGCCGAACCAGCTCGTCTTGTTGTTCCAGCGGTCGTTGTCGGCGAGGTACTCGGAGTCGGCCTCCTCGCCGGCGCGGGATCCGGGCACCCACCAGGTCGAGAGCAGTTCGGGCTTCGCGGGGTCGGAGACGTCGTACGCTGCATGCCCCGCCGTCCACAGCGTGGTCTTGTACGGCTGGTTGATGAACGTGTTGTCGGGCGCGGTCGCCACGAAGAGGTACTTGTCGCCGTAGTAGACCGGCAGGTCGAGGACGCCGTTGCCTTCCTGGATCTCGTCCGGCCCGTGGTTCGGATCGGTCGAGACCTCGGTCAGGAGCGTCCACTCCCTCGGGCTGGGTCCGTTCATCTCCCAGGTGCGGAAGCCGCGCAGGCCCTCCCACTCCTTCAACTGGCCCTCGACGGTGTCGTCGATCCACTTGTTGGCGACCCGCCCCTTGAGGAAGTACCGCGGGGTCTCGCTCGCCTGGATGGCGATGTGCTTCCCGAGCTTCTCGTTCCACTGCACCGTCGTCGCGCCGAACTGCGGACGCGGATCATCCCACCCCCACTGCTCCTCGTCGACGATCGTGAGGTCGCGCGGGTCGGTGATGTCGTACAGCTTCCAGTGGTTGCCACCGCCGTAGTGCAGCATGAGGCGTCGGCCATCCCAGTCGTAGATGCACTGCCAGGAGTGGCTCGTGTTCACCACGATCGGGTAGAACGCCTCGGCGGTCGCATTGAACGTGTACGTCTCGGGGTCGCGATAGTCGAGCTGACCGGGCCAGTCGACGAACACGTCACGCGGGACGGACGGCGTGTGCGCCGGCGGCAGAAAGGTCCCGTCCGGCTGCATACCCCAGGTCGAGGGGTCGGGATCGGCCGGTTCCCCCGCGACCCGGCGGAAATCCTCCGGGCGGTACTTCTTCGCGTCGGGCACGTAGGGAGAGCCGGCCATGTCGCCTCCATTGGCTGAATCGGGTGAGATCGTCACGACGTCGTGTCGTCCTCCTCAGATTCACCCTGGAGAAGCGATGCTGTCCAATATCCATACGGGTCAGAGCTATGACCATTCGGGCATATCAGCCGAGCGGTCGGGACTCCGTCAGGGCGTACTCGCGCTCGAACTCGGCAAGCCGCGCGCCCTCTTCGCGCAGATGACTCAGAAGCGCGGACGCCGCCGGCGACGGTGCCCGATCCTTCGGCAGCGTCACTCCGACCGATCGACGGATCGAGCTCAGGGGGGTGGGCAGGATCCGCAGCTCGCGGTCGTCGACGGCGATGAACATCGGCAGCGCCGCGATCACGTCGGTCGAGATCAGCAGAGTCCGCAACGTCAGCATCGACGTGCACTCCACCCGGTCGGGCGGCAGCGGCAGCCCTTCATGGAAGAACACCGCTTCGAGCTCGGCGCGCAACGCGGTCTGAGCGACCGGGAAGATCCAGGGGTACGCGAGCAGCTCGGCGAGCGAGTTCGCCTTGACACCGCCGAGCACGGGATGCCCCGCGCGAGCGACCAGACGTATCGGCTCCTGGTGCAGCCGCTCCTGCTCGAGACGGACCGGGACCGTCGGCGAGAGCCGTCCGACCGTGAGATCGAGGTCACCTGCGAGGAGAAGCTGCTGCAGGGTGTCGGGCGTCCCTTCGCGCACGACCACCGTCAACCGCGGATGCTCGACCTTCAGCGCGGCGATGGCGCGCGGCAGCAGCAGGTTCGATCCGGCGAGATGCGTGCCGACCGTGACGGTGCCGAGCTGACCGGACTGCAGCAGCCGCACCTCTTCACCCGCGGCGCGCAGCTCGGCGAGCACCGACCGGGCGCGCTCGATGAACGAGTCACCGTACGGCGTCGGCTTCACGCCCCGGGGCATCCGCTCGAACAGGGGCACGCCGAGCACCTCCTCGACCTCACGGAGCCCTCGGGTGACCACGGGCTGCGTGATGTGCAGCGATTCGGCGGCGCGCACCAGGGTGCCCTCGTCTGCGATGGCGGTGACGAGGACGAGGTGGCGGATCTTGACCCGTCCGTCGAGCAGTCGATCGGTGACCATGATCGGGACTATAGCCGTACGGGCATGGCAGTGCATCAAGAGAGTATTTGTCGGCATCCCTCGAACCTTCCTAGCCTGAGCCCATGCCTTTCGAGACGATGACGCCTCCCCTCCGTGCTGCGGAGCAGGGCCAGGCGCCCCGCGCGATCCACAACATGATCGCCGGCGAGCGCGTGGAGGGAATCGCCACCTTCACCAAGATCAGTCCGGTCGACGGTTCGGTCGTCGCCGAGGTGCACGAGGCCGGCACCGAACAGGTCGATCGTGCGGTGGCGGCCGCCCGTGCCGCGTTCGACGGCCCTTGGGGGCGGATGACCGTCGCCGAGCGCGCCCGCCTGCTGCGCGGAGTGGCCGACGCCATCGACCGCCGCGCCGACGAACTCGTCTCGGCCGAAGTGGGCGACACCGGCAAGCCCGAGACCCTGGCCCGCGACCTCGACGTGGCCCGGGCCGCAGCGAACTTCCGATCGTTCGCCGACACGGTCTCGACCGCCGGGCTCGACTCGTTCCTCACCGAGCTGCCCGACGGCCGCCGCGCCCTGAACTACGCGGTGCGCAAGCCGCTGGGCGTCGTCGCGGTGATCGTGCCCTGGAACCTGCCGCTGCTCCTGCTCACGTGGAAGCTCGCACCCGCTCTCGCCACCGGGAACACCGTCGTCATCAAGCCCTCGGAGGAGACGCCCTCCTCCGCGACCCTGCTCGCCGAGATCCTGGCGGAAGCGGGGATCCCCGCCGGGGTGGTGAACGTGGTGCACGGCTTCGGCGCCGACTCCGCCGGCGAGGCGCTCACGACGCACCCGGGCATCGACGGCGTCACCTTCACCGGCGAATCGTCCACCGGATCCGCGATCATGCGGGCCGTGGCGCCGCGCGTGCGCCCCGTCTCGTTCGAGCTCGGCGGCAAGAACGCCGCGCTCGTGTTCGCCGATGCCGACCTCGACGCGGCCGTCGCCGGGCTCGCCCGCTCCACGTATCTCAACACCGGCCAGGTGTGCCTGTGCACCGAGCGCATCTACGTGCAGCGCGCGGTCTTCGACGACGTGGCAGCCGGACTCGCCGAGCACGCCGCCCGCCTGCGCCTTGGCCGTCCGGAGCAGCCGGCCACGACCACCGGGCCCCTCATCTCGCAGGCCCACCGCGACAAGGTCCTGTCGTACTTCGACCTCGCCGTCGCCGAGGGCGCGACCGTGCTCGCGGGCGGGGGCATCCCCACGCTCGGCGATGGACTCGACGGCGGATCGTGGATCGAGCCGACGCTGTGGACCGGCCTCGACAACAGCCACCGCACCGTACGCGAAGAGGTGTTCGGCCCGGTCGCCGCCCTCATCCCGTTCGACACCGAGGAGGAAGCGATCGCGCTGGCGAACGACACGGACTACGGACTGGCCGCCGTCACCTGGACGACCGACCTCACCCGCGGACACCGCGTCGCGCAGCAGATGCGCACCGGCATGTCGTGGGTCAACACCTGGTACCTGCGCGACCTGCGCAGCCCCTTCGGCGGGGTCGGGCTCTCCGGCATCGGCCGAGAGGGCGGCCACCACTCGCTCGAGTTCTACACCGAGCCGACGAACGTGTGCGTGCAGCTGTGAGCACCGAGCACGACACCGACGCCGTCCGCGCCGCCGACGAGCGGTTGCGGCGGG
>NZ_JRKC01000091.1:0-3420 GCF_000800925.1 Microbacterium sp. ZOR0019
CGGAGTTCCTCACGCTGTGGCGGGGCTACGGCATCGCCCCCGCCGGTGTTCGCCTGGATCCGCCGCTGGACCTCGTCACGGATGCGCAGCTCGTCGGCGACCGACTGCGCCACCTGCATGGCAGGTGCGGTGGTCACGCCGCCGACCTGTTCCTCATCCCACCCGCCGGCGTAGAGGACGCCGCGGGGGCGTCCCTGCACGATGATCGGCAGGGCGAGGAGCGTGCGCAGGCCTTCACCGAGGACGAACACGTCGTAGTCATGCGTGATCTGCTGGGACGAGCCGTAGTCGCTCGTCATCCGCGGGCGCAACTCCATCATCGCTCGTCCGCCCAGTCCGCGCTCCGGGCGGACGCGCAGTCCGTCCAGCGAGCGGGTGCGTGCGCCGACGATGCTGGTGACGCGCACGACGCCCTCTTCGATGAGGCCGCCGAAAGCGACGGGGAAACGAGTTCGTCTGGCGAGCTCGCGCACGGCATTGGCGACGAGTTCGGTCTCGGATTCGAGAGTGGCGGGAGCGCTCACGATTACCTGCTTCCGGGTGACGACTGCGTGCCCCGTTTCGTAGCGTCGACTTTATCACCCGGCCTTCTTCTCTCCTGGCGTCAGACGTGGACCCGGCGGCCTACTCGCCGGGTCCACGTCTCGCGCCACGCCGGGTCAGCCGGCTTCGAGGTCGAGCAGGAACCGCTTCCGTTCGGGGTGTGCGCCGTAGTGCCCAGGGCTTCCATCCGAGCGCACCACCCGATGCACGGGAACGATGATCGAGAACGGTGTGAGCCGACACGCGGTGCCGACGGCGCGAGCGGCGCCGGGGTGTCCTGCCATCACGGCGACGTCGCCGTAGCTCATCGTCTCTCCCCAGGCGATGCCGCTGATGGTCTGCAGCGCGGTGCGCGCGAAGCCGTCGGTCAGGCGCCAATCGAGCCGGAGGTGCTCCTGGAAGGCGACCGGTGTGCCGTCGAAGTACTCGGCGAGCAGGTGTGCGAGCTCGTCGGCGGCGCCGGGGTCGGGTTCCGGGACGGCGTGCAGTTGGCGGGCGACCCCTTCGAGGAGCCAGGGGACGTGCGGGTCTTCGGACTCGGAGAGGTCGAATCGTACGATGCCCTCGTCGGAGAACACCGCGAGGGCGTCGCCGAACGGAGTCGGAGCGAAGTCGTAGCGGAAGGTCATGGCACCATCCTGACCGGCGACCGCGGTCGCGAACCATCCTCCGCCCGGCTCAGGTGGATAAGACGAAACGGTCGAGCGCGGGGCAGGAGGAGTGCGGGTCGCCCGTCTCCGGCGGAAATTCGGCGGAAACCCGCCTGGGATACTCTCGCTCTCCGCGTGTCGCGCCTAGGGTGTCAATGTGTGGCGACGTGAAGACAGGTCTGCGGAGGACGCAGCGGCGGAAGCCGCTGTGTCGATCGGTGACCTGCGTGAGACCGCGACCGGTGTCGACATCGCGCATGCCGCCGAGGCCGAACGGACCCGGTTGAGGGCCGAGGCCGCTGATCTGGGAGGCCCGTCGCCGCTGGTCAGCTTCCGCGACACCGTCGAGTCCGGCATCGACATCTCCAAAGCGCATCCGGGCAGCCTGCCGCAGTTCATCACCGGCAAGTCGACCCTCCTGTCGAATCTGTTCCGCGATGAGGTGGGCCTGCGCACCGCGCGGCTCGCGGCGGAGCGCATCACCGCGAAGAACACCGAACTCCGCACGGTCCGAGGGATCGAGGCCGTGCACCTCGCCGTCGGCGTCGCGGGGTGGCGCATCGGAGGGGCAGGCTTCGCCGCACCCGTGCTGCTTCGCCCGCTGGCGATCCGTCGCCATCACTCGGACTTCGAGCTGAAGCTGCAGGGCGCCTTCGAGGTGAATCCCGCGCTCGTCCGGATCGCACGCGAACACTTCGGCCTCTCGATCGACGCCGCGGCGCTCGCCGCCCTCGCTTATGACGGCGGCATCTTCAAGCCGCAGCCCGTGATCGACAGCCTGCGAGCGATGACGCGCTCCATCGACACGTTCTCGGTCGAGCCGCGGCTCGTCGTCTCGACGTTCGCGGACGTGTCCGGTGCGATGTCGCGTGATGGGGGAAGCCTCGACCACGTGGTCCTCAACGCGCTGGGCGGCCACGTCGGCGACCGCGAGCGTGTCACGGCACCGCGGGCCACGCCGCACCACACCGGCCCCGACGATCGTGCTCCCGCGTCCGACAACCTGCTCCTCGATGCCGACGCCGAGCAGGAAGCCGTGCTCGCACGCATCGCCGCGGGGCACTCCCTGACCGTCGCGACACTTCCCGGCACGGGCGGAACGCAGACCGTGATCAACGCGCTCGGCGAACTGGTGCGGGGCGGTAAGCGGGTGCTCGTGGTCTCCGCCCGTCGATCGACGCTGGACGGCGTGCGGCATCGGCTCGCGGGCATCGGTCTGGACAGTCTGGCGATCTCGCCTGCCAGCGTGCGCCGCGACCTCGTGAGGGCCATCGGTCGCAACGAGAAGGCCACGGCTCCGAAGGTCAGCGAGGTCGACGATGCGCTGGTGCGCCTGCGCACGGTGCTTCGCGACTATCGACAGGCGCTCACGGCGCCGATCGCCGGCATGGACGCATCGGTGCTCGACGCGACCCGCCAACTCACCCGGCTCGCCTCCCTCCCGGTTCCTCCCTCCACGACCGCGCGGCTCGGATCGGACGCACTGCGTCGTCTGGCGTCAGACCGCAGCGAAGCCGCCGAAGCGCTCGCCCAGGCGGCACGTCTCGGCGAGTTCCGCTTCGGTCCGAACGACTCTCCCTGGTACGGCGTCACCTTCGCCAGCACCGAGGCCGCACGCGCCGCCCATGAACTGGCCGGGAGGCTGCACTCCAGCAGCGTTCCCGCCCTCCTGGAACGCGGCTACGAACTCATCGCGCAGACGCACATGCGTCCGTTCTCGACCATCGACGAACTCGGCGAGTACCTGCGGCTGCTGCAGGGCATCCGCGACTCCCTGGACCGCTTCAGTCCCACCGTGTTCGAGCGTCCGCTCGGCGAGCTCATCCAGGCGCACGGCTCGCGTCGCGATGCGCCCGGGCTCTCCGGGGCGAACAGGCGGCGGCTGCGTCGTCTCGCCAAGGAATATGTGCGTCCGGGCGTCCACGTCACCGAGATGCATGAGGCCCTGCTGCGGATCCAGGCCCAGCGCACGCAGTGGCAGCGCTATGTCGAAGCCGGTGCCGCTCCGGAGATCCCGCTCGGTCTCGCCGACGTCTACGCCGCCTGGCAGCGGGCGGAGGCCGAGCTCGCGGAGCTCGATGCCGCGCTCGGGCGCCGCGAGCCTCTGGCCTCGCTGCCCGTGGCACGGCTCGTGCGGACCCTGGCCGGGCTCGCCGCCAAGTCCGACGTCTTCGAGAACCTCGTGGAGCGCGCACAGCTGCGTGATCGTCTGGCGCTCCTCGGGCTC
>NZ_JRKC01000092.1:0-19424 GCF_000800925.1 Microbacterium sp. ZOR0019
GTTCATGCCGGCTTCCTGGCTCGCCAGGAAGCTCACCGGCGCATACGTCCTCGACCACCAGTCCGCGAGCCAGTTCTCACCGCTCTACGACATCGAGAATGAGGACTGGTACGACCCGTGGTGGAACACGTATGCGGGCGGCATCGAGAAGCCGACGCTGCGGTGGGCGGGGGAGGTCGCCGGCGAGGTGACGGCGCCCGCCGCAGCCCTCACCGGTCTCCCGGCGGGTACGCCCGTGATCACCGGAACGATCGATGCGTGGACGGAGGCGGTCAGCGTCGGTGCGCACGAGCTCGGCGATCTGATGCTCATGTACGGCACGACGATGTTCCTCGTGGCGACGGGGGAAGACACCTTGCGCACGCCGTCGATGTGGACCACGGCGGGCGCCTTCGCAGGCACCCGCAACCTGGCCGGCGGCCTCTCCACCTCCGGAGCGCTGACCGCCTGGCTGAAGGGGCTGACCGGCGCGGACTACCCCCGACTGCTCGCTGAGGCGGAGGAATCCGGTCCGGGCGCGGGAGGGCTCCTCCTGCTGCCGTACTTCGCGGGGGAGCGCACACCGATCCAGGACCCGGACGCCCGCGGCGTGATAGCCGGGCTGACCCTGGAGCACACGCGCGGTGACCTCTACCGGGCGGCGCTCGAGGCCACGGCGCTGGGGGTGCGGCACAACGTCGAGACCATGCGTGCGGCGGGAGCGGACATCCGGCGGATCGTCGCGGTCGGCGGCGGCACCCAGGGACGGCTCTGGCTGCAGGTGGTGTCCGACGTCACGGGCCTCGTGCAAGAGGTGCCGCAGACCACGATCGGTGCGAGCTACGGGGCGGCGTTCCTCGCGGCGGGCGCGACCGCCGCGCCGGGTCGGGCACCGGTCATCACGGACTGGAATCCGATCGTCCACTCCGTCAGGCCGGACGACACACGGCGCGCTCTCTACGATGACCTGTTCGACAAGTACCTGCGACTGTACGAGGGCTCGAAAGATGTGGTGCATGAGCTCGCCGCCGTGCAGCGGGGGGAATCCGCATGACCCGCGAACGACGCGCCCCGGGCATCCCGCACACGTCGCAGGCGACGGCCTTCCCGCTCGGCGGCATCGGAACGGGCAACGTCTCGATCGGCGCGCGCGGGGAACTGCGCGACTGGGAGTTCGAGAACCTTCCCGACAAGGGACGCCGCAATCCGTACTCCTTCTTCGCGATCCATGCCGCCCCGGAAGGAGGCGCGGCGGTCACCCGAGTCCTCGAGGCGAGGCTCAGCGGGCGACACGATGCCGACGCCGGATACGCGTTCGACCAGCTCGCCGGTCTTCCGCGCCTCGACGCGGCGACCCTGCACGGTGAGTACCCGGTGGTCGACGTCGACTTCACCGACCGGACGCTCCCGGTGGATGTGTCGTTGCACGCGTTCACACCGCTCGTGCCGCTCGACGCCGACGCCTCGGGCATCCCTGCTGCGGTCTTGCGGTACCACGTGACGAACCCCGGCTCCGTCCCGGTCGCGGTCACCGTGGTGGGCAGCGTCTCCCACACGGCGGGACGAGGAGTCCCCGGACCGGACGCCCCGTGGGGCATGCGTGCGACGCAGACGGTGCGATGGCGGGACGACGGCGACGTGCGCGGACTCGACTTCGGGATCGACCTGCCGGAGGACGACCCCGGCTACGGCACGCTGAGCCTCACCACCACGGACCGCTCCACGACGGTCAAGCCGCAGTGGGTCACGAGCTACTGGCCGGACGGAGCGCGTCTCTTCTGGAACGACCTGACCGATGACGGGCTGCTCGCGGCGGAGCCTCGGCTGACCCTGGAGGATCGCCCTCGCGGGCTGTTCGCCGAGCTCGATGCCGACGCGGAGGCCGCGCCCCTCACCGAGGAGGAGATGCTCGCCAAGCTCCCTCGGGTGCGTACCGGCTCACTCGGCGTCGTGCACACCGTGGCGCCCGGCGAGAGCCGCGACTTCGAGTTCGTGCTGTCGTGGAGCTTCCCGAACCGCCGCCGCGGGTGGAACGGGCACATCGTCTTCGCCGACCCGAACCTCGACGAGGTCGTGCGGAACCGCTACGCCGTCCTCTGGCCCGATGCGTGGGCGGCCGCCGCCCATCTGCACACGAACCTCGGCGAGCTGGAGAACACGACGGATGCCTTCGTCGAAGCGCTGTACGGAGGGAGCCTCGATCCGGTGCTGGCCGACGCGGTCGGTGCGAACATCGCCGCTGTGCGATCCACGACCGGGTTCGTGGTCGAGTCGCCGAACGCGGAGCTGGGTGAGGGGCCGGTCTTCGCGGCGTGGGAAGGATCCTTCGACCACGGTGGCTCCTGCGAGGGCACATGCACGCACGTCTGGTCGTACGCGCAGACGCTCGCGTGGCTGTTCCCCTCTCTCGAGCGGAGCGCCCGTCGCGTGGAGTACCTGCTCGAGACCGATGCGGCCGGCGCGCAGAAGTTCCGCGGCAATCGCGTCTTCGGCGGACCCTCCTGGTTCATGGGGCCTGCCGTCGACGGACAGCTGGGCACGCTCCTGCGCCTGCATCGTGAGTGGCGGTTCAGCGGTGACGACGACTTCCTCCGCGAGCTCTGGCCGGCCGCCGCCCGCACTCTCGACTATGCGATCCGCGAATGGGACCGCGACGGGGACGGGCTGCTCGACGGGGAGCTGCACAACACCTACGACATCGAGTTCCACGGTGCCGAGCCGCTCGCCAACGGCGTCTACCTCGCGGCCCTCCGCGCCGGGGCTCGGATGGCCGCCCACCTCGGCGAGCGCGCGCGCGCGGAAGGGTGGTCCGCGCGGGCCGACCACGTCGCTGCGGCGATGGACGAGACCCTGTGGAACGGGGAGTACTACCGCCAGGTCATCGACGACGTCGACGCGCACCGCTACCAGTACGGTGACGGCATCCTCACGGACCAGCTCCTCGGACAGTTCCACGCCTTCGTGAACGGACTCGGCTACATCCTCCCCGCCGACCGGGTCGGGTCCGCACTCGCCGCGATCGTCGCGCACAACCATCGGGACGACCTGAAGGCCCACGAGAGCACGCAGCGGGTGTATGCCCTGAACGACGAAGGAGGGCTGCTGCTGGCGTCGTGGCCGCGCGGCGGTCGACCGTCGATTCCGTTCGTCTACTCCGACGAGGTCTGGACGGGCATCGAGCATCAGGTCGCCGCCTCGCTCCTCTACGCCGGTCGGGTCGAGGACGCGCTCCGCATCGAGCGTTCCCTGCGTGCCCGATACGACGGGACCCACCGCAATCCGTGGAACGAGATCGAATGCGGCAACCACTACGCCCGGTCGCTCGCGTCCTGGGCCCTGCTCCTCGCGGCGAGCGGGGTGCAGTGGGATGCCCCGACGCGTGTGCTGTCGTTCGCCCCGGCGGTCCCGGGGCCGTTCCGCAGCCTGTTCACGACGGGTACCGGCTGGGGACGCGTCGAGATCGACGACCACGCTCTGACCGTCCATGTCGACGGCGGTGTCCTCGACGTCGGCGAACTGCAGCTGTCCGGCGAGACCATCGGCCGCGATATCCGACTCCGAGCGGGCGCGTCGCACCGCTCCCCGCTCACCCCGACCCCAACACCGGAGGAATCATGACCACCTACACCCTGCCGGCCCCGGCATCGCGTCCGGCTGCTGCCCCGAAGACGGCCTACCTCATCACCTCGGGTGATCTGCGAGAGTCGGCGAACGTCGCGGGCTGGCCCACCCAGGTCGAGCTCGAGACCGGGGTCACCGGTGTGCTCGACGACCTCGGATGGCAGGTGATCCGTCCCTTCGGCGTCGATCCCGCCACCGGTCACGGGTTCATCTCCAGCCAGCGCATGGGGCTCGAGGTCTTCCGGAGCATCCCGGTCGACGCGCCTCTGATCGTCGCGATCGCCAACTGGCAGTACTCCCACCATGTGCTCGCCGGTCTCCGCACCCACGAGGGCCCGATCCTCACGGTCGCGAACTTCGCCGGCGACTGGCCCGGCCTCGTCGGCCTCCTCGGCTTGAACGCGGGCCTCACCAAGATGGGCAAGCCCTACGCCACGACCTGGTCGGTCGACTTCACCGACGAGTGGTTCCGCAACGGCATCCGGGAGTGGACCGAGACGGGCTCCATCGCGCACGACGCCTCGCACGTGCGTCCCCTGCCGGAGCTGCCGGACAGCCCCGAGAAGCAGTTGGGCGAGGCGCTCGCCGCGGAGCTGCTCGCCGAGAAGGCCATCATCGGCGTGTTCGACGAGGGCTGCATGGGCATGTACAACGCGATCTTCGACGACGAGCTGCTCAACAAGACGGGCATCTACAAGGAGCGGCTGTCGCAGTCGGCGCTCTACGCCGAGATGCTCACCGTCACCGAAGACGAGGCGGACGCCGCGTACGACTGGCTGATCGATGCGGGCATGACGTTCCGCTTCGGGCCGGATGCCGCCACCGAGCTCACGCGCGAGCAGGTGCAGTGGCAGTTGAAGATGTACATCGCCGCGCTTCGTATCGCGGACGACTTCGGCCTCGACGCCGTCGGGATCCAGTACCAGCAGGGTCTGAAGGACCTGGTGCCGGCGTCCGACCTGGCCGAGGGCATCCTGAACTCGACGGAGCGCCCGCCGGTGAGGTCGCGCGACGGTGCCCGGGTGCTGCACGAGGGACGCGCCTTCCCGCACTTCAACGAAGCGGATGAGGGCGTGGCGGTCGACGCGCTGGTGACCGACCGCGTGTGGCGTGCGATGGGACTCGTGCCGGACAACACGCTGCACGACGTGCGGTGGGGTGAGGACTACGACGGGGAGTTCGTGTGGGTCTACGAGATCTCCGGCTCCGTCCCCGCCTCGCACCTGGGCGGGTGGCAGAACGCGGAGGGATGGCGTCAGGGCCACGTGTTCTTCCCGGCGGGCGGTGCGACGATCAACGGGGTCTCCCAGCCGGGGGAGATCGTGCTGTCGCGGGTGTTCATCGCCGACGGCGTCCTGCAGGCCGACATCTTCCGTGCCTCGGTCGTCGAGCTCCCGGCCGACGAGACGCAGCGCCGGAAGGATGCCACGAACCCGGAGTGGCCGATCGCGCACGTGGTGTTGCACGGCGTCTCACGGGATCAGTTCATGGCCCGCCACAAGGCCAACCACGCGCAGCTCGTCTACGCACCGGATGCCGAGACGGCCGACCGGGCACTCATCGCGAAAGCCTCGATGTTCGCGGGGATGGGCATCCAGGTGAATCTGGTGGGCGACGTCACCCTCTGAGAGATCACGGGAAGCCTGAAGGGGTCACTGCGAGCGCCAGAACCGCACGGCGAGGTTCGTGAGCTCCTTGTCGAGGTCGTCGACCTTCGCCTCGATGCGGTCGAGGCGGTCGACGACCGCGTCGATGCGCGCGGAGAGCGTGCCGTGGATGCGATCGGTCTCGGCGCGGATGATGCGACTGAGCTGCGTGGTCATGAGCGTCATCCCGCCCAGCATGACGGCGGCGAACACTCCGATCAGCGTCCATACCTGCGGGTCGTTCAAGCGCATGCCTCCAGTGTCGTTCCGGACGGTCACGATGTCACGGTATTCCGGTTCCGGCGCGTGGAGAACCCGGCGCACGTGCACAACCCACGGATCGCTGACCGGGTGCAGGAACAGACAGGTGTCGTCCTCCGTCCGGTCTGTACGCGTTTCTACTTAAGCGATATAGTCGGCGGCAGGTCGCTCGGATGCGGCCTGATCTCGATTTCGATGAAGAGGGAGACGATCTGCCATGAGTCGGCCACATTCCAGGAAGCTTCACCGTCTACGACAGGGATTCACTGTCGCTGCGAGTGCGGTGATCGCGATGTCCTTCGTCGCGACCGCCTCACCCGCGACCGCCGCCGAGGGGGCGGAGGCAGATCCCCAGCTCGCCGTCTATGTCGAGGTGAACTCGAACGATTTAGCCAACGTCGCCGATTACACGCTCGCGGATTCCGGGCGCGCCGCCGTCGACCTCGCGATGATCTTCGCCGCCAACATCAACTACGACGGAGAGAAGGCGTATCTGCACCTGAATGATCGGGTCACCGAGACGCTCCAGGACGCAGAGAACCAGATCCGTCCGCTGCAGGCACAGGGCACGAAGGTGCTGCTCTCCGTGCTCGGCAACCACCAGGGTGCGGGTTTCGCGAACTTCACCTCGTTCGCCGCGGCGGACGCCTTCGCCGCAGAGCTGGCCGATGCGGTGACGACCTACGGCCTCGATGGGATCGACTTCGACGACGAGTGGACGAACTACGGCGCGAACGGCACCCCGCAGCCCAACGCGCAGTCGTTCGGCTGGCTGGCGACCGCGTTGCGTGAGCGCCTGGGATCGGACAAGATCATCAGCCTCTACGCGATCGGCCCGTCCTACACCACCACCGACTTCGATGCGTTCGACGTCGACGGTGTGATCGACTACGCCTGGAACCCCTATTACCCGACGTACGACGCCCCCACGGTGCCCGGGCTCGACGATCGCACCCGCCTCGGTGCCGCTGCGATCGACCTGGCGAACACGAACGCGGCGACCGCCGCGGACTTCGCCCGCCGCACGGTCGCCGACGGATACGGCGTCTACGTGGCCTACAACCTGACCGCGACGGATCAGTCGGCGTACCTCTCGGGGATCACGCAGGAGCTCAAGGGGGAGCCGACCGAGTATCGTGCTGCTCCGCGGGATCGCACGGCTCCGACCGTGACCGTGAAGCCGGGGGAGTCGTTCACGACGGGATCTCCCGACGCGTACTCGAAGGTCAGCTTCAAGCTGTACGACGCCGGCAACGTCGACAGGCTGTCGGTCAACGGTGTGCCGAAGGATCTGACCGACAACGCCTGGAGCGACCTGAACTTCGTGAAGCCGGGTGTCTTCGGTGCGGTGGCCGGAACCAACGTGCTCGAGGTGTTCGACGCGTCGGGAAACCGCACCGAGGTGCTCTTCACCCTCACCGGGTGATCACACGAGGTCGAAGAGCTCGATCTGACGGATCGTGACCTCGGACTCCGCACGCACGCGGAGCGCCGGGGTCACGGTCCGGTCGACCAGGGTGAACGGCGTCGTGCGGTCGGCCCGCAGTTCTTCCCGATGCGTCAGCGCCAGGGGCCGCCAGTGCCCATCCGGGCCGAGGACCTCCCAGCGCAGCGCGGCCGAGGAGGCGGAGCCGGTCGTCGTCACCGTGACGTCGCTGATCCCGCGAGCCTCGGGGAACCGCCACCCCACCCAGTCGCCGGGGCGAAGGACGACGCCAGGACGACCCGAGGGAGCCCCGTCGTCGAACACCCGCTCGGGGTGGGCGACGAGAGCCGAGGCGACCACCTCGCCCTCGGTCGCGGTCAGATCGGCGCACCACGGGACCGCAGGGAGGACGGGAGAGCGCCCGGACTTCTCGAGCGCGGACGCCGGGTCGTCCCCGAACGTGAGGTCGAGGACGGCATCCCCCACGAGCGCATCGATCGGGAGGTCGGCGGAGGCGAGGGGCACGTCGTCGAGAGACGCCTCCTGCAGGATGTGGGCCCCGGCGGACCGTCGCCGGGAGCGGATCCGGAGGGAGGAGCCGTCCCCCCGATCCACCCGGATGTCGTCGAAGAGCGGCGAGCCGATCCGCAGGTGGCCCGATGCGAGCTCCAGCGGGTACAGCCCGAGTGCGCCCCACAGCCACCAGGCGCTCATCTCTCCGTTGTCCTCGTCGCCCGGGAAGCCCTGACCGATGTGGGCCCCGGCGAACAGCCGCCCCGCGAACTCATGGACGAGCGGAGCGGACTGCCACGGGCGGTCGCTGAACGCGTACATGAACGGGATGTGGTGTGCCGGTTGGTTGGAGAGCGCGCACATCCCGGAGCGCAGGGCCCTGGCCTCCCGTTGCTCATGGATCACGGTGCCGTATGCGCCGGCGAACCGTTCGTCCGCGGTCTCGGGTTCGGCGAACAGGGCATCGAGGTGACGGCCGAGCCCGACAGGTCCGCCGTGGAGGGCGGCGAGCCCGGCTCCGTCGTGCACGGCCCCCACCGACATCCCCCAGGCGTTCGTCTCGACGTTGTCCCCGCCCCAGGCCCGCGGGTCGAACTCCGGAGCGAACGCCCCGTGCGAATCCCGCCCGCGGAAGAACCCGGTGCCGTCGTCGAAGAGCTGACGATACGACCGGGAGCGGTTGGCGAAGTAGCGTGCGAAGCAACGGTAGCGAGCGGCTTCCTCGGCCGGTCCGGCGCCGACGGCGAGCTGCAGGGCGAACCGGCCGAGGGCGGCATCGCTGAGTGCGTTCTCGATGCTCCAGCTCATGCCCTCGGGCGTCTCCGACGAGATGTAGCCGGTGAATCGGCCGCGTTCGATGCCCTTGCGTCCCCGTCTCGCATCCGGACCCGGCTCGCACGCGTTGCGCCATCCGCTGTCGAACGCGGTCTCGCGGTCGAAGCTCACACCCCAGCGCGCGGCATCGGCGAAGATCTGGTCGCTGGACGTGCCGACCATGCTGTCCACGTAACCGGGCGCGCTCCACCGTGCCATCCATCCTCCGCGTCGATACTGTTCGAGCTGGCCGTCGAGCAGCCTGCCGGTCGATGCGGGATCGAGCAGGGCGAGCGCCGGCCACTCGGTGCGGTAGGTGTCCCAGTAGCCGTTGTTCACGACGAGTTCTCCGTCGGCGACCGTGTCGACGGAGTCGGAGAAGACATCCGCGAATCGCCAGCGCGGCTCCGCCGCGGTGCCGACGTTCTCCCCGGCGCTGTTGGGGTACAGGTGCATCCGATGCAGTGCTGCGGCGATCCGGGCGCGGTGCTCCTCATCGGCGAGACCGCGGTAGGGGATCTCCTCCGCCGGCAGCGGGGGGATCGACACCCGGCCCAGCAGGCGATTCCAGATTGCGGCGCCCTCGGCGCGCAACTCCTCGAAGGGACGGGTCGGGGGCGCCTCGGTCTCCAGGGCGTGCCGGGCCTGGGCGACGGAGAGGAAGGAGATCCCGATCCGTAGTTCGAGCGATCCGCGTCCGCCCACATACCCGGCGACCCGACCGCGTCCGTCGTCGTCGAGCGGGCCGCGCTCGATGACGCCGTCGTCCGTGCGGCGCAGGGCGGTGCCGGCGAAGAAGCACCGGGGCGCGTTGCCCCAGTCCGCCGAGCCCTCCGGGATCCATCCCTCGAACCCGTCTGCGCCGGTCCAGGCGAGCTGGCCTTCACCGGTGAGCTGATCGATGACGAAGCCGATCGGGGCGTCGGGGTCCGCGCACCGCACCCGGAAGGCGGCAGCGTGCATCGTCGCGGCCGTCTCGATGGTCAGACCATCGCCGAGGTCCGCCGCGTACTCGTGCGGACGCGCGCGTTCGGACCCCGGCACGATCCAGCGCCGGCGTCGCTCGCGGCTCGACACAGGATCCGCCAGATAGGGCATCAGCTGCAGCACCGAGCGATCGCCGATCCAGGGACTCGGCTGGTGGGAGAACTGCAGGGCTTCGAGTCGGCGTCCCTGCGCGTCGTCGTGCACGAAGGGCCGGTACGGCCACCGGGAGTCGGCTGCGTCGGTGGCCGGCGTGACGAAGGTGAATCCGTGCGGGAGAGCCACGGCGGGGATGGTGTTGCCCCGCGAGAAGCGCGGTCCCGCATGCGTGCCGCGACGGGTGTCGACGCGGTCGACGGGGGCGGGGGTGGGATCGCCCGGTGCGATCCGTTCCTCGACCAGGACCTGCACGAAGCCGGTGACGCCTCCGGCATCCGCCTCGTCGGACAGCGCGTCGGCGCCGAGCACGAGTTCGACCGTGCCGCGTCCTCCGGTGCGGGGAGCGAGCGAGACGGTGTCCGCATTCCACTGCTCCGGCATGCTCCAGCGCGCGGCGAACTGGGCATCGGCGGTGATCGGGAAGTCGTAGCGGTCGCGGACCGCGGAGTCGTCGCTCAGCCGGGATCCGTCGTCGAAGCGCACGTCGGCCGAGACCGCGAGGGCGGCGTGTGGCGCCAGGGTCGCTGCCGGGCCGTCGGCGTAGAAGGCCCAGTGCAGCACCGTGTGGGGTGTGATCTCGATGTCGGCGAGACCCGGGGCATCGATCCGCTGCACCCCGCCGGCCGGGTCGAAGGCGAAGGCGAACACCGCACACGGGAGCACTCCCGAGCGCGGGCGGGAGGACGGGGGATCGGCCGGCCCGTCCGCCGGGAGGAGCTGCGCGGCGTTCACCCCTTGATCGCGCCCTCCTGCACGCCCTTGAAGAAGAACCGCTGCGTGAAGGAGAACATGATGACGATCGGCACGAGGGCGATCATGGTGCCGGCCGCGATGAGGCGCGGATCCACGGAGAAGCTGCTGTTGAGGTAGGCCATGCCCACCGTCAGTGTGTACTTCGAGGGATCGGACAGGACGATGAGCGGCCACAGGTAGTCGTCCCAGGCGCCGATGAAGGCGAAGATCGCGACCACGGAGACCATGCCGCGGATGTTCGGCCAGACGATGTGGCGGATGCGCTGCCACGTGGTGGCCCCGTCGACCGTCGCGGCGTCCAGCACGTCCTTCGGGATCATGCGGCACGCGGTGGCGATCAGGAGCACGTTCATCGCGCTGATCGCTCCGGGGAGGAAGACGCCCCAGAGGGTGTCCGCGAGTCCCAGTGCGCGGATGGTGAGGAAGTTGCTGGTCACCGTCACCTCGCCGGGGAAGAGCAGAGTGGACAGGAGGATCCCCATCACGATCCACTTGCCCCGGAATCTCATGCATCCCAGGGCGTATCCGGCGAACGTCGACAGCACGACGTTGCTCACGACGGTCCCGACCGAGACGAGCAGCGAGTGCCAGGCGTAGAGGTAGACCGGGACGATGTCGGCGACCTTGCTGTAGTTCTGCAGCGTGGGTTCGCGCGGGATGAGCTCGGGCGGGAAGGAGTAGATGTTCTCCTGCGGGCCCTTGAAAGAGGTGGACAGCTGCCAGATGAACGGCCCGATCACGAGGAACAGGACGAACAGCAGCAGCGCATAGCGCCCGATCAGTCCGCCGAGGCTGGGTGTGCTGAAGTCTCCGGAGCCGCGACGGCGGAAGATGCGCTCGCGCGTGGGCGACACAGGGCCGTCGGGGGACCGGGTGTCGTCGGCCGGGCGCTGCGGGGTGAGGGTGCTCATGCGGAGACCTTCGCCTTCTTCTCACGGTTCATGACGGCGATCGCGGCGAGGGGCACGAGGGTGAGCAGGAACAGCGCCACGCTGATCGCGGAGGCGTAGCCGATGTTCCCGTTCAGGCCGGACCCCACCTGGCGGATGAGCATCACGAGCGACATGTCGTACCCGCCGGGCCCTCCGGTGCTCTTGGACAGCACGTCGAGTTCGGCGAAGACCCGCATCGCGGACACGGCGATGAGCACAGCGATGAGGAGCATGGCCCCTCGCACCGACGGGATCGTGACCGAGAGGAAGCGGCGGAAGGCCCCGGCGCCGTCGAGCATCGCGGCCTCGTGCAGCTCCTTGCCGACGTTCCCGAGCGCGGCGAGGTACACGACCATGTAGTAGCCCAAGCCCTTCCAGACCGTGAGCAGGATCGCGCAGCCCAGCAGCAGCCAGCGATCGACGAGGAAGGCCATCGGCTTGTCGATCAGACCGAGGAACTCCAGCGTCTGGTTGATGATGCCGCGGCTGTCGAAGAGCCAGGTCCAGATGAGGGCGACCACGACCACCGAGGCGATCACGGGGAAATAGAACGTGGTGCGGAAGAACGAGATGCCCGGGAGCTTCTTCTGCACCAGCAGGGCGAGGAGGAGGGGGAGGATCGTGAGCAGGGGCACGCACACGACCACGTAGATGAGGCACGTGGTCAGCGCATTCCAGAACATCTCGTCGCCGAACATGCGCTCGTAGTTCGCTCCCCCCACGAACTCGGGCGTCCGCAGCGGCCGGGCGTCGGTGAAGCTGAGGAAGACCGTGTTGAGGAACGGCCAGAGCGCGAACACCAGCACCCAGGCGACGGCGGGACCGAGGAGCAGCCACGGGGTGAACCATCGGTGGGATCTCATCGACGATCCGCGGGCGCGGATGCCGGTGTTCGCGCGCATGGCTTACTGGTCCACGCGGTTGGCGTTGGCGTACTCGACGATCTTGTCGAGCTGGGCCTTCGCGTCCGCTTCACCGTTGACGGCGAGGGCGATCTGCTGGGTCATGTAGGTCGCCATGTCGGAGGTCCACTGGAACGGCAGGGCCTTCGCATCCTTCATCGCGCCGAACACGGTGTCGATCGCCGCGAGCTGCTTCTCGTCGGTGACGGAGGACGCGATGTTCTCGACGACCTCATCCCCGCCGTCCGCGGTGCCGGGAGCCGTGCCGACGGCGAGCGACGAGAAGGCCACCTGGTTCTCCTGGTTCGTCGCGAACTCGGCGAACGCGAGTGCGGCCTCCTTGTTGTCGGAGTCGGCCGAGACGTTGAGACCCTGCACGTAGAGGGGTGCGACCCCGAGGCGAGGGGTCGCCACCGTGTTCTCGAGCAGTGCGGGTGCATCCTTCTGCAGGTCGGTCGTGAAGCCGGTGCCGCCCGTCGTGAAGGCCACCTTCTCCTGGATGTAGGCCTCGGCGTTTCCGCCGTAGTCGCCGGTCAGAGCCTCGGCGGGCATGGCTCCGGCTGCGTAGGCGTCGGCGTACTTCTGGATGATCGCGGCGGCTTCGTCGGTGTTGAAATCGAACTCGCCGTCGGCATTGATGACCTCCATGCCCGCCGCCGTGAAGGTGTCGAGCGCGGGGATGGAGGACAGGAGCTGGACCTTGCCACCGGATTCCGTGGCCACCTCCTCGGCGAGGGTGAGGAGGTCGTCGACCGTGGTCGGGAGGTTGTCCTCCGTGACGCCGTACGGGGCGAGCTGTGCGAGGTTCCACCACGAGGCGTCGCTGGAGAGGTACCAGGGCAGGCCGTAGGTGCCGTCGATGCCCGGGTACGCGCTGTACGCCTCCCACGCGCCGGCGTTGTAGGCGGACTCCAGCTCGGGATCGGCGGTCTGGAGGTCGACGAGCTTGCCCGCAGCGACCAGGGGATACGCGATGTCCGGCGGCAGGTTCAGCACGTCCGGGAGCGTGTCGGCGTTCGCCTGGCTCAGGATCTTCTCCTGGTAGCCGTCTCCCGGCTGGTCGAGCCACTCGACGGTGACGTCCGGGTGCTCCTTCTCGAACGCATCGATCAGATCCTCGAAGTACGGGGTGAACTTCTCGTTCTTGAGCGACCACGTCTGGAACTGGATCGTGCCGCTCAGCTCGCCGGACGTGTCGATGGGGCCCGAGGCGCCGGATGCCCCTCCGCCTCCCGTGCAACTGGTCAGCGCCAGAACGCCGATGCTGAAGGCTGCCAGAGCGACAATGCGTGTGGGAGATTTCATCGTGCTTCTTCCTCGAGGCGGGCGATTCCGCGTGGTGTCCGGTCGAAGGACTACAACGCTTTAGCAGATGAAACCATCCGATTCTCCTTCTGTCAAGAAGTGTGTGCGATCGCCGGTGCTCAAGCGTTATAGTGGTGCAGATCCGTCCCCCTCGGGGCTTGTCCGAAAGGTCCTACATGACGCAGCGCGGCGCCCTCGATGCTCCCCTGAGATTCGGGGCGAACTACACGCCGTCGAAGAACTGGATGCACTCCTGGCTCGACTTCACCCCGGACGATGTGCGTCGCGACTTCGCGGCTCTCGCGGAGCTGGGGCTCGATCACGTCCGGGTCTTCCCGCTGTGGACCGTGCTGCAGCCGAATCGCACCCTCATCCGCGAGAAGGCGGTCGACGACGTGCGTGCGGTGGTCGACATCGCGGGCGAGTTCGGGATGGATGCGAGCATCGATGTGGTCCAAGGGCATCTGTCGAGCTTCGACTTCGTGCCGTCGTGGCTGTACACGTGGCACGACAAGAACATGTTCACCGATCCTCGGGCGCTCGAAGGTCAGGTCGCGCTCGTCGACAGGCTCGGCCGGGCGCTGCGCGATGCCCCCAACTTCCTCGGGCTCACTCTCGGGAACGAGACGAACCAGTTCTCCGCGCACACCCATCCGTCGCCGTGGCCGGTGACGCCGGACGAGGCGGGCGGCTGGATCTCCACCCTGCTGTCGGCAGCCGATGCCGCGGCGCCCGGATTCGCGCACGTCCACAGCGAGTACGACGCGGTCTGGTACATGGACGGCCACGGCTTCACGCCGACCCACGCGTCGCGGTTGGGTGCCATGACCACGATCCACTCCTGGATCTTCAACGGCACCGCCCAGCGCTACGGAGGACGATCGATCGCCTCCGACCGGCACGCCGAGTACCTGATCGAGCTCTCCCGCGCGTTCGCCACCGATCCGGACAGGGTGGTGTGGTTGCAGGAGGTCGGCGCCCCGTCGAACTGCCTCACGGACGAGGAGATGCCGGACTTCCTGGAGGCGACCGTGCGCTCTGCGCTGCGCACCGACAACCTCTGGGGCGTCACGTGGTGGTGCTCGCACGACGTCAGTCGCGACCTGGGCGACTTCCCCGAACTCGAGTACACCCTCGGCCTGATCGATCAGAACGGTGCGGCGAAGCCCCTCGGCCGACGCTTCGCCGAGGTGATCCCCGAGCTGCGGCAGCGCGTCGCGGCACCGGCGCGGGAGACGGCGATCGTGGTGGAGGTCGACGAGCGCGAGGTGCCCGTGAGCCGGGCGGCGCTGAGCCCGGGTGGTCCCGTGTTCCAGGCCTGGGTCGACGCCTGCGCCGCGGGGCTCGACCCGGCCGTGATCACGTCGCGTGACGCGCTCGATCCCGCCGTGCGGGAGGCCCGTGGCATCCGCCGGCTCATCCGCCCCGACCTGCGGGCGGGCGCGGTCGATCCTTACGGGTCGGTCAACACCGTGGTCGACGCCTGACGTTCAGGACGCCTGACGTTCAAGACGCCTGACGTTCAAGACGCCTGACGTTCAGTCGGTGCGCGTGGGCGGGGCCGTGCTCTCGCGCGCCGTGAGCACGGGAGTCGGGCCTTCGACGCTCGGCAGGTTCGCGCCCGCTTCGATCTGCTGGAGCAGCAGGGTGGCGGCGCGCTCGCCGAGTTCGAAGGTGTCGCGCGTCATCGCCGTGATCGACGGGTTGATGAGCCCCGCGATGACCGAGTCGTCGAAGGAGGCCAGCGAGACGTCGCGGGGAACCCTGCGTCCCATCTCCTGTGCGACGCGGAGACCGGCGACCGCCATCACGTCGTTGTCGTAGACGATCGCGGTGGGTCGCCGCCGTCCGGAGAGCAGCGCCCGCGTGACGGCGGAGGCGCGGGCGGGGGAGAAGTCGGTGGTGATGACCTCGCCCTCCACGCCGTCGGCCGACAGGCGTTCCAAGACCTCGGCCCGCAGCCGGGTGTGTTCGAGCTCCGCCGGTCCCGCCACGTAGGCGATGTGGAGGTGCCCGAGTGCGGCGAGGTAGGAGTAGAGCGTCTCCGCCACCGTGTCGTCGCCGATCCACACGCTGGGCACCGTCCCGTCGGGAGACGGCTTCGACCCGATCATCACGGCGCGGGCGTCGAGGGCGGCGATGCGGTCGGCCCGAGGATCGTCGTCGCGCGGGTCGATGAAGATGAAACCGTCGACCTGGTTGGACGAGCGCCACTGCCGATGCACCTCCATCTCCTCCGCGATGTCCGCCACCAGACGCAGCTGCAGACTGACCTTGCTCTCGGAGAGACGCGATTCGATACCGGCGATGAGGTCGGTGAAGAAGGCCTCCGATCCGAGGGAGCGGGCGGGGCGCGCGAGTGCGAAGCCGACGGTGTTCGCCCGCGCGCCGACGAGGGCGCGTGCCGCTGAACTCGGCTGCCAGCCGTTCTCCTCCACGACGGCGAGGATCCGTTGCCGGGTCTCCTCGCTCACTCCGGGGCGCCCGTTCAAGGCGAAGGAGACGGCGCCGGGGGAGACGCCGGCCATGCGCGCGATGTCGGCGATCGTGACGCGCTTCGCCGGACTCATAGTCCCTCACCCTACTTGATCGGTTTAGCCCGGTGGAAGGCGGATCGGGTGTGTTCTAGACTCGCCACTAGATCGTTTTAGTAAATCGGATAGCATTCATCACACGGGTTCGCGGCGACGTCCCGCGAACCTGCCCTCACCGTCGAGTCGGAGATCCCCTATGCATGACGACACCTCGCTCACCGTCGGCCGCGTCAAGCGTGTGCTGGAGGAGCGCATCCGCCCGTCGATCCACTCGGCGTCGGTGCCGCTGCAGGTCGAGATCCACGAACTGCCCGGGGAGCCGATCGCACCGGCGGAAGGGCTCGCCCTCGACTACGCCGCCGGTTCCGTGGGCGCCCCGTGGGGACCGGCCTGGGGAACCACGTGGTTCAAGCTCACCGGGCGGGTGCCGTCCGAGTGGGCCGGCCGCAAGGTCGAGGCGCTGATCGACCTCGGGTTCGACGTGAACATGACGGGCTTCCAATGCGAGGCCCTCGCCTACCGACCGGGCGGCACGGGGTCCGACCCGATCCCGGTGAAGAGCATCAACCCGCGAAACCAGTGGGTCCCGATCGTCGAGACGGCAGCGGGCGACGAGCCGGTCGAGCTGTACCTCGAGGCGGCTTCCAACCCGGTGCTCCTGGACTACCACCCCTTCCTCCCGACGCAGGAGGGCGACATCCTCACATCCTCGAAGGAACCGCTCTACCGCGCCCGGCGGATGGATCTGGCGGTGTTCGAGCAGGAAGTGTTCGACCTGGCGCTCGACCTCGAGGTGCTCTTCGAGCTGCAGGCGGAGCTGCCGGCGACCTCGCCCCGTCGCATGCGCATCCTGCAGGCCATGGACGATGCGCTCGACGTCCTCGACCTGCAGCACATCGTCGCCACGGCCTCCGACGCCCGTGCCCGCCTGGCCGAGGTGCTGGCCGCACCCGCCGAGGCGAGTGCGCACCGGATCTCGGCCGTCGGTCACGCGCACATCGATTCGGCGTGGCTGTGGCCCGTGCGCGAGACGATCCGCAAGGTCGCACGCACGACCTCGTCGATGACGGCTCTGCTGGAGGAGGAGTCCGAGTTCCGGTACGGCATGTCCAGCGCACAGCAGTACGCCTGGATCAAGGAGCACCGCCCCGAGGTGTGGGAGCGGGTCAAGGTCGCGGTCGCCGAAGGGCGCTTCCTGCCCCTGGGCGGCATGTGGGTCGAATCCGACACCGTGATGCCGACGGGGGAGTCGCTCGTGCGGCAGTTCTCGCAGGGGCAGCGGTTCTTCGAGCGCGAGTTCGGCATCCGGTCCAAGGGCGTGTGGCTCCCGGACAGCTTCGGGTACTCGCCCGCCCTGCCGCAGCTGATGCGCCGCGCCGGGTTCGAGTGGTTCTTCACGCAGAAGATCTCGTGGAACCAGCAGAACGTCTTCCCGCACCATTCCTTCCTCTGGGAGGGCATCGACGGGTCGCAGGTGTTCACGCACTTCCCGTCGATGGACACCTACAACTCGCAGTTGAGCGGCATGGAGGTCGCGAAGGCCGCCCGGCAGTTCAAGGAGAACCGGGTCAGCTCGCGCTCGATCGCCCCGGTCGGCTGGGGTGACGGCGGTGGCGGCACGACCCGCGAGATGACGGGCAAGGCCGAACGCCTCCGCGACCTCGAGGGCAGCGCGCAGGTGGTGTGGGAGCATCCGGACGACTTCTTCGACGCCGCGAGGGCCGAGCTGCCGCATCCGGCGGTGTGGGTGGGGGAGCTGTACCTCGAGCTGCACCGCGGAACGCTCACCAGCCAGCACGCCACCAAGGCACTGCACCGCTGGGCCGAGCACGCGCTGATCGAGGCGGAGCTGTGGGCGGCGACGGATACGGTGCGCACCGGTGCCGCCTACCCGCAGGCCGAGTTCGACCGCTTGTGGCAGACCGTTCTCCTGCACGAGTTCCATGACATCCTCCCGGGGACCTCGATCGCCTGGGTGCACCGCGAGGCCGTCGCCGTGCTGACGGACGTGCTCTCGGATGCGCAGGACATCGCGGGTGCCGCCCGACGCTCGCTCGCGGGCGAGGGCGATCGCGAACTGCGGTTCGAGCCGACCTCGGTCGGGCGCGCGGGGGGACAGGGGCACGCTCTCGGCGCAGCGTTCCTTCCCGAGGCGACCCCCGCTGCCGTCTCGCTCTCGCGGGAGGACGACGGCTGGCGGCTGGAGAACGAGCTCGTCTCGGTGCGCGTGTCCGCCGACGGTCTGATCGTCTCCGCCGTCGACAAGGCATCGGGGCGCGAGGCGGTCGCTGCGGGAAAGGCCGCGAACCTGTTCCAGCTCCACCAGGACTTCCCGAACATGTGGGACGCCTGGGACATCGATCGCTATTACCGCAACAGCGTCGACGACCTCACCGCCGTCACGTCGATCGAGGCGACCATGGTCGGCACCGTGGCGAAGATCGTGGTCGTGCGCCCGTTCTCGGAGTCGACCATCACGCAGACGATCCTTCTCGCACCCGACTCGCGGACCGTGCTGCTGCGCAACGAGATCGACTGGCACGAGACCGAGAAGCTGCTCAAGCTCGCCTTCCCGCTCGATATCCAGGCGGCGCACACCGAGGCCGAGACGCAGTTCGGCTACCAGTCGCGGGTGACGCACACGAACACCAGCTGGGAGGCGGCGAAGTTCGAGACGTCGATGCACCGGTTCGTCCTGGTGCGCGAGCAGGACTTCGGCGTCGCACTCGTGAACGACTCGATCTACGGCTACGACACATCCCGCGAGGTGTCGGAGGATGCGGTGACGACCACGGTGAGGCTCTCGCTGCTGCGTGCCCCGCGGTTCCCCGACCCCGACGCCGACCACGGCCACCACGAGATCGAGGTCGGCTTCGTGATCGGGGCGGACGCCGAGATCGCGACGGCCGAGGGCATTCGGATCAACGCGCTCCCCACCGTCGTGCGGGGTGCGCGGGAGGTCGAACCCCTGGTGTCGGTGCGGGGCGAGGGGATCGTCGTGTCGGCGGTCAAGCTCGCGGACGACGGATCGGGCGACGTGATCGTGCGCGTGTACGAGGCGCTCGGGCGGCGCACGGCCGGCGAGCTGACGGTCGGGTTCGAGCACCGCGGGGTGCGCGAGGTGAGTCTGATCGAGGACGACATCGAGGACGCGCGCACCGGTGGCGACCTGAGGCTCCGTCCGTTCGAGGTGCGCACGCTCCGCATCGTCCGCTGAACGGAGATCCACGGCGTGCGGGATCGAAAACGCGCCGGGAAACCGGTACGGAGGAGCGGTTTCGATCCCGTAAGCCGCCGCCGGACGCGCACGACACGCCCGGCGGTCGAGTCTGATTTGCCCGATCCCCGGGATCCGCGTAACTTATTACCTGTTCGCCCCAAACGGTTGAGCGGAGGTCCTCGGACCGGCTCCCGTCAAGCAGCTAACACCTCCCGAATCCCAGACACTCACTGAGTGAACAGGATGAAGGTGCTGACTCGTTCCCTCACTCAGGCCGAAGAAAATCGGACTTGACAACGGAGATGAGATCGGTAAGATAGAGAAGTTGCCCTGCGGGCCTGGTTGTGATGACTGGGTCGTGGGAGCATCCGATCCT
>NZ_JRKC01000093.1:0-3122 GCF_000800925.1 Microbacterium sp. ZOR0019
CGGCACCCGAGGCGCTGGCCCGCGGCGGGGCACTGCTCCGGCGGCGGGAGTGGTCCGCCGCCGCCATCGCGGATGCGGGGCGCTTCACCCCGCAGGTGCTCACGTGCGGGGGTCCGCACAACGCCTGGGCACCTCTGCCGGCCGAGGCCCAGATCGCCTACGGTGCCCACGGCCGCGTCGCGGGAGCTCTGCAAGCGGCGGCCGTCGGCGGCGACGGGCTGCGCGTGCTCGCGGGTCTCGCCGCCGGGTGGTTCTTCGGCGCGAACACGGCGGGGGTTCCGGTGTACGACCCGGCGACGGGCGTGACCTTCGACGGGGTGGAGACCGACGGGCGGGTGAATCGCAACTCCGGCGCCGAGTCGACGATCCACGGGCTGCTCACGATGCTCCTGCTCGACGCCAACCGCGATGTGGCCGACCTCGCGACCTCGATCACCGGCCTCGCCTCGTTCTCGGGGCTGCGGGTCCTGGAGGCCGAGGCAGCGCGGCGGTCGCCCGGCGCCGTGGTCGTGACCCCCGAGACGGGCGCGTGGATCGGCGAGGGGAACCTGTCCGGCGGATCCTTCGTGCACCTGCCGAAGGGCGAGTGGGTCGAATTCGACGTGACGGAAGCCGACGCCGTCCTGCACGGTGTCGTCTGGCGTCAGGCCGCGCAGGCAGGCGAGGCGGTGTGGGAGGCCTTCCGCGGTCGACGTCGCCTCTGGACGACACGGACACCCGCCGGAGGTACCGGCGACCCCGGGCTCACCGAGGCGGAGGGGATGCTGGTACCGCAACGACTCGGCGGCGATCTGCCGGATGCTCCGGTGACCGTGCGGTGCACGAGTCGCGGCGACGTCCGGCTCGACGCGCTTCTGATCCAGCCGCGGGTGGCGAGCGCGGTGTACTCGACGACCGGACGCCCGGCCGTGCTCTACACCGAGGCGACCGGTCGCACGCAGCAGGTCGCTCCCCTGGCCCCGGGTTCCGGACGCTCCTACGACGCCGACGGCAGCCAGCGCGGACCGGCGGCCGGTCACGGCAAGGTGCGTGTTCACGGCGGAGGCTTCACCGTCACCCGCTGAATCGGGCGCCGACACGCCGTTCTTTTGAATCACTCAAAAGAACGGCTAGGCTCGGGGACATGGAGACAGAATTCGACTCGGTGCTTCACGGCGCCGGGCTACGGTCGACCGCGGGCCGCGTCGCCGTTCTCGAAGCTCTCGACTCCATGGCCCATACGGATGCGGAGCGGCTCTACCGCGCCGTGTCCGTCGTGCTCCCGACCACGTCGATCCAGTCGGTGCACAACATCCTCGCGGACCTGACGACGGCGGGCCTCATCCGTCGGATCGAACCGGCAGGTTCCGCGGCGCTCTATGAGCGGCGTATCGGCGACAACCACCACCACGTCGTCTGCACCTCTTGCGGTGCGGTCGGCGATGTGGACTGCGTGGTCGGCGACGCGCCGTGTCTCACCCCGTCCTCCGCGGCGGGATTCACCGTCCAGACAGCCGAAGTCACCTTCTGGGGCGTCTGCCCCAGCTGCCAGAACGCCGCGTAGGTCCCCGGCGATCCTCCCCTCAACGGATGGGGCATTCGCCGCGCCAGCGCGCAGAAGGAGAACACCATGACGAACCCTGCCACCCCGAAACCCGCCACCACGACGCAGACCGGCACACCGGTCGCCAGCGACGCGCACTCCCTGACGGTCGGGGCCGACGGTCCCACGGTCCTCCACGACCGCTATCTGGTCGAGAAGCTCGCCTCCTTCAACCGCGAGCGGGTGCCGGAGCGCAACCCGCACGCCAAGGGCGGCGGCGCCTTCGGCACCTTCGTCGTCACGGAAGACGTGTCGGCGTACACCCGGGCAGCCGTGTTCCAGCCCGGAGCGGAGAGCGAGACGCTCCTGCGCTTCTCCTCGGTGGCCGGTGAACAGGGCTCCCCCGACACCTGGCGCGATGTGCGCGGCTTCTCGCTGCGCTTCTACTCGACCGAGGGCAACCTCGACATCGTCGGCAACAACACCCCGACGTTCTTCCTGCGCGACGCGATGAAGTTCCCCGACTTCATCCACTCGCAGAAGCGTCTGGGCGACTCCGGACTCCGCGACGCCGACATGCAGTGGGACTTCTGGACGCTCTCGCCCGAGACCGCCCACCAGGTCACGTACCTCATGGGCGACCGGGGCCTCCCGCGCAGCTGGCGGCACATGAACGGCTACGGCTCGCACACGTACCAGTGGGTGAACGCGGCCGGAGAGCGCTTCTGGGTGCAGTACCACTTCCTCTCCACCCTGGGCTTCGAGACCATGGAGGCCGACGAGGCCGAGAAGCTCGCCGGGTCGGACGCCGACTACTACCGCCGTGACCTCTTCGATGCGATCAGCCGGGGCGACCACCCCTCGTGGGACGTGTACGTGCAGATCATGCCGTACGACGAGGCCAAGGCCTACCGGTTCAACCCGTTCGACCTCACGAAGACCTGGTCGAAGAAGGACTACCCGCGCATCAAGGTGGGCACGTTCACGCTGAACCGCAACCCGCAGAACTTCTTCGCCGAGATCGAGCAGGCCGCGTTCTCGCCCGGGAACCAGGTGCCCGGCACGGGGATCTCGCCCGACAAGATGCTGATGGCACGGGTGTTCTCGTACTCCGACGCGCAGCGCCACCGCATCGGCGCGAACTACAACCAGCTGCCGGTCAACCAGCCGCACGCGGCCGAGGTGCGCAACTACATGCACGAAGGCCAGATGCAGTACCGGTTCAACCCGGCCGAGCACCGCACCTACACGCCGAACTCCTACGGTGCGGCCGGCGGGCCCGAGGCCGATCCGGCAGCAGGCGTCGAGGCGAGCTGGGAGTCCGACGGCGAGCTGATCCGCTCCGCCGCGACGCTGCACGCCGAGGACGACGACTTCGGCCAGGCCGGCACGCTCTACCGCGAGGTATTCGACGACGTGCAGCGGGCCCGGTTCCTGGAGACACTGACCGGCCAGGGTCGTTCGATCACGGTCGACGGCATCCGCGAGCGCTTCTTCCAGTACTGGACGAACGTCGACGCGGGACTGGGTGAGGCGCTGCGCGCGCAGGTCTGACCCCCGTCCCCCTCCCCCTCCTCCCTCCCCTTTGGGTCGAGGCCCC
>NZ_JRKC01000094.1:0-11529 GCF_000800925.1 Microbacterium sp. ZOR0019
CCACGAGGCTGCCGATGACCACGAGGCTGCCGATGACCACGAGGCTGCCGATGACCACGAGGCTGCTGAGACGACGGAGGAGAGCACCCAGGCCGCTGCGAGTGACCCCGTGGGCATCGCCCTCGGCGCCAGCGGGCTCGTGGCCGGTGTCGCGGCTCTCGTCGTCGCGGTCCTCGCCTACCGCCGAAAGGCCTGACGCCGCGCACGACTCCTCGCGCGCTGTGTTCCGGGCGTGCGGGGAGTCGTGCCGCAGGAGGGTTCGCCGCGCCGTCATGAGATCATGGATGCGACATGTCGATTGAACAACAACCGAGCCTGCCTCCCGTGCTCCGCCCCGCGAACCCGCCCCGGCGTGAGCTGTCCGAACTCGCTTCCCGTTTCGCCCGTTCCGTACGCGGCGACATCGACGGGATCACCCTCTCCGGCATCACCTTGGCCACGGCGGACCTCCGTCCGGGTGAGGCCTTCGTGGCGATTCAGGGGGTCAACCGTCACGGCGCGGACTTCGCGCTCGCCGCTGCCGAGAAGGGCGCCGTGGCCGTCATCACGGACGAGCCGGGAGCAGCCATCGCGGACTCCGCAGGGCTGCCGATCATCGTGGTCGACGACCCCCGCGCCGTCCTCGGCGACCTGAGCGCCTGGGTGTACGGCACGGGCGCCGATGATCCGTTGCCGTTGCTGTTCGCGACGACGGGGACCAACGGGAAGACCAGCGTCTCGCACCTCCTCGAGGGGATCCTCGACCAGCTCGGGGTCGTGACCGGGCTCTCCTCCACGGCAGAGCGCCACATCGCCGGGGAGGTCATCGTCTCCCGACTGACGACGCCCGAGGCATCCGAGATGCATGCCCTCCTCGCCCTCATGCGAGAACGAGCGGTCGAAGCGGTGGCCGTCGAGGTCAGCGCTCAGGCGCTGTCCCGGCACCGCGTCGACGGCCTCCGTTTCGACGTCGCCGGCTTCACCAACCTCAGCCATGATCACCTCGACGACTACGCCGACATGGAGGAGTACTTCGAGGCCAAGCTGCCGCTGTTCCGACCCGACCGTGCGAAACGCGGCGTCATCTGCCTCGACTCGCTGTCCGGGGCGATCGTGGTCGAACGCGCAGAGATCCCCGTGGTGACCGTCGGAACACCGTCGATCGCAGCCGACCCCGCCGCGGCCTCCGCGGCGGACTGGGTCGTCGTGATCGACGACGAGCGAGCGGCCGGCACCACGTTCACCATGACCGGACCCTCCGGTTCACTCACGACGACGGTCCCCGTCATCGGTCCGCACATGGCCGCCAACGCCGCGCTCGCGATCGTCATGCTCCTGGAGGGCGGCTACGCGTGGGACCGCATCGTCACGGCGCTCGCTCAGGACGACGGCATCCGCGCCTATCTCCCCGGCCGCACTCAACTCGTGTCCGGCGAGCGGGGTCCCGCCGTGTTCGTCGACTTCGGGCACTCCCCCGACGCGTTCGAGAAGACGCTCGCCGCCGTCCGTCGGGTGACACCGGGCCGAGTGCTGATGCTGTTCGGCGCCGACGGAGACCGCGATGCGAGCAAGCGGTTCGACATGGCGCGCACGGCGGTCGAAGGCAGCGACATCCTCGTGGTGACCGATCACCATCCGCGGTTCGAGGATCCGGCATCCATCCGCGCCACGCTCATCGCCGGCGCGCGACAGGCACGGCCCGACGCGGAGATCCACGAAGCCTCACCGCCCGAGAACGCGATCATCACCGCTGTCGGACTGGTCGGCGACGGCGACGCGATCCTCTGGGCCGGCCCCGGCCACCAGGACTACCGCGACATCCGCGGCGTCCGCACGCCCTACTCCGCCCGTGAACTCGCCCGTCGCGCGTTGCGTGCGGCGGGATGGCCGGTTCCGGAGCCGCGCTGGCCCGTTCCCTACCCCGACGAGGACTGACCTCGTCGGGGCGGCGCCGGTCGCTCCGACCCAGGCTCAGCCCGCCGCGATGATCCGATCGGCCGTCTCGCGCGCCCAGGTCTCGGCCGCCGCGAGCGTCTCGACGGTCAAGGCGTCGGGAGCGTCATGGGCGTCGATGACGCGGGCGATCGTGTCGACGATGCCGAGGAACGACAGCCGTCCCTCGTGGAACGCGTCGACGGCCTGCTCGTTGGCGGCGTTGTAGACCGCGGGGAAGGTCCCGCCGGCGCGACCGACCGCCTTCGCCAGGGAGACGGAGGGAAAAGCCTCTCTGTCGAGCGGTTCGAACGTCCAGGACGTCGCTTGCGTCCAATCCAACGGCCGTCCGACGCCCCCGACACGGTGCGGCCAATCCAGCCCCAGGGAGATGGGCAGGCGCATGTCGGGCGGTGACGCCTGCGCGATGGTCGAACCATCGATGAACTCGACCATCGAGTGCACGATCGACTGCGGATGCACGACGACCTCGATGTCGTCGTAAGCGACGTCGAAGAGCAGGTGTGCCTCGATCACCTCGAGCCCCTTGTTCACCAAGGTCGCCGAGTTCGTCGTGACCATGCGCCCCATGTCCCAGGTCGGGTGCGCCAGAGCCTCGGCGGGGGTCACCTCGGTGAGTTCTGCGCGGGAGCGCCCTCGGAACGGGCCGCCGGATGCGGTCACCACGAGGCGCCGAACCTCGGCGTGGGTGCCGGCGAGCAGCGCCTGCGCCAACGCCGAGTGCTCGGAGTCGACCGGGACGATCTGCCCCGGCGCGGCAGCGGCCAGGACGAGGTCACCGCCGACGATCAAGGATTCCTTGTTCGCCAGCGCGAGAGTGCGCCCCGCGTTCAGCGCGGCCAGCGTCGAGCCGAGACCGATCGAACCCGTGATGGCGTTGAGAACGACGTCGGCCTCGACGTCGCGCACGAGCTGCTCGGCGTCGACGGCTCCGAGCGCCGTGTGCTCGACGCGGAATTCCTCAGCCTGCGCCTCCAGCATCTCGCGGTTCGATCCTGCGGCGAGACCGACGAGTTCGAATCGCCGAGGGTTGGCGCGGATGACATCCAGCGCCTGGGTGCCGATGGAGCCGGTGGAGCCGAGGACGATGATGCGACGCATGACGCCAGCCTAGGACACGTCCTGGATACCGCCCCTGCTACTGCTGGACGGGCGTGGTGGCGAGGATGTCCACGACGAAGACGAGGCTCTCCTTCTGGAGCTCGTGACCTTCACTCGCGCCGTAGCCGTCGGACGGCGGCATCACGACGATGACCTGCGAGCCGACCTTCTGCCCTTCGAGAGCCTTCTGGAAGCCCGCGACGACGCCGGTGGTCTGGAACTGTGCCGGTGCAGCGTCGCGGCTCCAGCTCGAGTCGAACTCCTCGCCGTCCGACCACTTGACGCCCAGATACTGCACGACGACGAGGTCGCCGGATCCGACGGTCGGTCCGTCGCCCTGCGTGAGGACAGCGACTTTGGTCTCGGTCGGGGCGTCACCCTCGGGGATCTTGATCGAGGGCTTGCCGTCATCATCGAGCGTGACCGTCGGCATGCCGGGGGTCGGGTCGACGGGGGTTCCGGTGGCGATTTCGGGCAGCTGCTCGACGGCCTGTGCGTAGACGACCACGTTGTTCGCGCCCTCGCCCAGCGCACTGCCGGGCAGCGAGAGCACGACGCGTGAGCCGACCGGCTCGCACTCGAGAGCGGCGACGAAGAGCGAGGACTGGTTGGTGTCGAGGAGCACGGGCAGCACCCCTCCCTCGCCGCGAGCGGAGGAATCGAGCACCTCGTTGGTCGTCGCATCCACGATCTGGTACTGGACCGAGACCAGGTCGTTGACGAGCACGTCGTCCCCGTCGCCTGCCGAGACGACCGTCCGCTCGACGCCCGCGAAAGCCGCGTCAGACGGGACGGTCACCTTCGTGTCGGCGCCCTCTCCCTCGACGACGACGGCATCCGAGGTCTCACCCGGCTGCGCGTCCAGAGCACACGTGCTCGAAGCCGACGGGTCGGGCGTTTCGGAGCTCGACGGCGCGGAACTGCCGGAACAGCCCGCCAGCAGCAGGGTCGCCGCGGCGACGGTGGACAGGACGATGAGCGGACGCTTGCGCACAGTGGAACCTCGGGATCGCGGGCGGGACACCCCATCCTCCCTCATACCCCTTTGCCCCGGCTGGGAGGCGCGGCGGAACTCTTCATTCCCACACGAGCATGGATCCGGGAGTAACCTGCTCTGATGACCTCTGAGCAGTCCGTCGAGCCCGAATCGTCGCCCGCAGAGGGATCCTCGCCCGCTGAGACCGCGAAACCACGCCATGCCGGCTTCGCGTACACCCTCGGCCGCAGCCTCATCACCCCGCTCGCCCGCCTCGTGTACCGGCCGCGTATCGAAGGTCGCGATCGGGTGCCGCTGACCGGGCCCGTCATCTTCGCGAGCAATCACCTCTCGTTCATCGACTCGATCGCGATCCCCGTCGCCGCGCCCCGTCCGGTGCACTTCCTCGCGAAGTCCGCCTACTTCGAGGGCACCGGCTTCCAAGGCTGGATGAGCAAGACGTTCTTCGAGTCCATCGGAGCCATCCCGGTGCGACGCGGGGCCGGCCAAGCAGCACTGGACGCGCTGGATCTGCAGCGGCAGCTCCTCGATGAGGGCCTCGCGGTGGCGCTGTATCCGGAAGGCACGCGCTCCACGGACGGTCGACTCTACAAGGGCCGCACCGGTGTCGCCTTCCTCGCCTTGCAGACAGGCGCGCCCGTCGTCCCGGTCGGGCTGATCGGCACGGACAAGGTGATGCCCGTGGGGGCCAAGGTCCCGACGCTCTCGGAGCGCATCACGGTCCGCTTCGGCGAGCCACTCGATCTGTCTCCGCACGGTCCCGCGACGAGCGGACGGGCGCGCCGCCTCGCCACCGATGAGATCATGGCCGCGATCCACGGATTGTCGGGCCAGGAGCTCGCGGGAGCCTACAACGAGGCACCGGCGCAGAGCACCATCGAGAAGATCAAGCAGGCACTCCCCCACGAACGTCGCTGACGGTCCGCCTCATCTCTACGCGAGCGCGCTGACCTTCGCCTCGTGGCGCACGGGGAAGTTCATCGAGTTGGCGATGAAGCACCATTGGTTCGCCAACTCGTGCGCCCGCTCTGCGGCTTCGATCATCGACGCCTCCGCGACCACGACATCGGGGCGGAGCATCACCTCCACGAAGGCCCCTCCCCCTTTTCCGTCCTCGCGCATCATCCCGCTGGCGTCGTCGCTGTAGGAGACGACGACCACCCCCAGCGTCACGCAGGCATGCAGGTACGACAGCAGGTGGCACTCGGAGAGAGATGCCAGCAGCAGATCTTCCGGATTCCACCGAGCGGGGTCGCCGCGGAACGGTTTGTCGGCGGAGGCGAGGAGTTCCGGCTTTCCGCTGACTTCGATGGTCACGTCACGGCGGTAGTCGCGGTAGCCGGATGTGCCTGTTCCGAGATTGCCGGTCCACGTCGCGGTGAGTGCGTAGTGGTGTTCGCCGAGGGCGCGGGAAGTCGACTGTGCCATGTCGCCAGTCTGCCAGCCCCGTGCGACTTCGGCGGAGCGACCAGGCCTCCGGCGATAGAGTTGACGGGTGCTGGAGACTCTCACCATTCAGGATTCCGTGGAACTCGCCGTCATCGAGCGGAGCGGTTTCGTCGAATCGCGTCACGTCGGAGCCGCGGTCGTGCTGTCCTCCGACGGTGATGTCATCGCCCGCCACGGCAACGTCGACGCCCTGATCCTCCCTCGTTCGAGTCTCAAGCCCCTGCAGGCCGTCGCCTGCATCACCGCCGGTGCCGTCTTGGAGGGCGAGCAGCTCGCCATCTCCACCGCGAGCCACGTCGGCACCGATCGGCACGCCTCCGTGGTGCGCGACATGCTCACCGAAGGCGGGCTGACCGAAGACCACCTCGGCTGCCCGGCGTCGTGGCCGACCGACTCCGCCAGCCGCGACGAACTCGTCCGCGAGCACGGCGAACCCTCGCGGGTACGGATGCCCTGTTCGGGAAAGCACGCCGCGATGCTGCGCGCCTGCGTGGCGACCGGCTGGCCGACGGACGGTTACCTCGACCCCGCTCATCCTCTCCAGGCGCACATCCGCGACGTCGTCGAGCGCCTGACGGGCGAGAAGGTGGCGCACACGGCGATCGACGGCTGCGGCGCCCCCGTGCACGCGATCACGCTCACGGGCCTGGCGCGCTCGATCCATCGCATCGGCACGGCATCCGACCGTTCGCCGTTCGCCCTCCATCGGGTGGCGGGTTCCCTGGTCCGCGCAGTGCGGGAGCACCCCTGGGCGATCGAGGGCCCTGGTCGGCCCGACACCATCGCGATCGAGAAGCTCGGGGTGTTCGCCAAGTTCGGTGCCGAGGGCATCATGGTGATGGTCGCCCCGAACGGCACGACCGTGGCGCTGAAGGTCCTGGACGGAGCGACCCGCGCAGCGACGATCGTGGCCGCCACGCTGCTCTCCCGCTCAGGCGGCCTGAGTGACACCGACGTCGCGACGCTGGCGGAGGCTCTGCCCCTGGGCGTGTCCGGCGGTGGCTCGATCGTCGGGACCATCCGCCCGAGCGCCGCCATCTGAGGCGCGAGCGGTCGGCTCACGGGCTCTCGAAGATCCGCTGGTCCTCACGGCGTCAGCTCCGCGAGGATCACTCGGCGCGGCGGCTCCGCTCCCCGAACGGACCAAGCCCGTCCTGCATGCGACCGTGCAAAGGGCGGGAGTTCGCGGACCCCCGCGAGCTGCCGCAGGTCCGCCGGCTGCTCCGCTCGGATCACGACCTCGCCTTCGGCGCGGATGCGCTGCCACGACGACCAGTTGCGTTGCCAGGTCTCGGCATCGGCGATCAGGATGCGGTGACCGTCCGGCAGGGTCGGCTCTGCACCGACGAGAACCACTTCGAAGCCGGCGTGCGCATCGCGTAGCCGCGACGCTGTCGCCCTCGCGCCGGCGCTGACGATCGCGGTGACGGCACACGACGGCGACCACGTCGTCATCGCGGGCGGCTCGATCGGGTCGATCGGCTCGCCGACGCCGTCGTGGTCGTCGTCGACCCAGGCGAGCTGGACCTCCCGGTCACCGATCCACGCGCGCCCGGGGCTGCGGTCGCGGAGGAACGCGGATGCCTCACCTCCGGCCGCGAGGTGCTCGACCCGAGTCGCCATGCGCAGGAGCGCGCGGCGCGGAAGTGCATCGAGGACGCGTCCCACCGCTCCCGTCGATCGGCCGGCGGTCACGGCGAACGTCGTCCCCGCGCCGGAGCGCAGCAGGTGTTCCCAGCGTTGGGCGAACTGCTGGCCGTAGTCAGGCGGGAAGCCCGCGACGAGCGCGTCGAGGTCGTCGCAGAGCACGAGAGCGGGGACCCGCTCCTCGCCCGAGCTCCATGCGTCGACGAGATCCCATGCGCCCTCGAGGTCTCGCGGCACCCAGACGGTGTCCGTGCCGGAGCGCTGCGCCGCGAGAACTCGCAGGGCCGTTGTGCGTCCCGATCCCGACGCCCCGAGGAACACCAGTCCCCGCTCCTGCCCGCAATGCAACGTCTCCAGCGGTTGCATCTGCTGTGTCGGTTCGTCTGCCCGGCCGAGGATCACCGCATCACCCGACGCGCGGTCAGGCGCCGTGAGCAGATCGCCGAGCGGAAGCCGCGAGGGAAGCGCCGGAAGCCACGGGCTGCGTGGTGGCGCGGTCTCCGCCCAACGCAATCCGATGCCTCGCAACTCGGCGGCTCCGGTGAGCGCGACCCGCACGGCGATCGGATCCGAGTCTGCGGGTCGCCGAACGAGCCCGACCCCGCGGGAAGCAGCACCTCCGGGAAGCTCGGCCGCAGCATCGGTGCCGATCATCGCCCTGCTGTCGGCCGCGTCCCCCACCCGCAGACTGATGCGAAGCGGACAATTGGCGGCGAGTGCGTCTCGAACCACACCGGTCGCACGCTGCGTACCGAGGATGAGATGCATGCCCAAAGCGCGTCCTCGGGCCGCCACATCGATGAACACCGCACCGAGATCAGGGTGCTCGGCCAACAGCGCCGCGAACTCGTCCACGACGATGACCAACCGCGGAATCCCGACCTCACGCACATCCCGGGCCCCTGCGGCCGCCAAGAGCGCCTCACGCCGACGGAGCTCCGCTGTGAGGCTCGAGACGCCGCGCCGTGCGCCTTCCTCATCGAGGTCCGTGATCACCGCCGCGACCTGTCGCAGCGCCCTCAGCGGCTCGAAGGCCGTGCCACCCTTGAAGTCAGCCAGGAGGAAGGTGACCCTGTCGGGGCCGTGGTGCGCAGCGATCGCGGTGACCCAGCTGACGAGCAACTCGCTCTTGCCCGTCCCCGTCGTGCCGGTGACGATGGCATGCGGACCGTCCTCGACGATGTCGAGCATGACATCGCCGTACGCGCTCCGTCCGATCGCCGCGGGAAGACCTTCGCCGGCGGGCGGCTGTTCCAGCTCGTGCAAGGAGACCACGTCCGGGAGCACGTCGGCGCCGTCGCTCCGCGCTGCGTGTTCTTCGGCGACCTGACCCACTTGGGCGAGCGACAGGCACTCGACCGCAAGCGTCGACGTCCCGCTCGGCGTACGGAGGTTCGCTCGTCCTGGCTCGATGACGTCGATCACGGTGGTGATCCCCTCCGGCACCTCGGTGTCGGCGGGGACGAGCCAGATCAGTGCATCCGCCTCCACGCGACCGCAATCAGGCGTCCCGACGCCGAGGCGAAAGCCGCTTCGACGCGAACGACGCGCATGCGGCAGCGCGGCGAGGCCGCAATCGTCGAGAGCGGTGCCCACCAACGACAGCTGTGCCGCACCGAAACGCAGACCGAGCTGCACCACCAACGCCCGCGCGACGGCGAAGATCACCGGTCGCGCCCCGCGTATGCAGACGCCCCCACCCAGCCGGACCACGATCGGCGCGTCGTCGAGGACGCCGGACCGCTGGCGGAAGTCGCGACCACGGCTGTCGTCTCCCCCGCTGCAACGGACCCCGCTCGCGACGCTGCCGGTGCCCACGACGAGGGAGGTCTCCGCATCGGGCGGCTGTGCCCCGCGGAGGGGCGGCTGCGTGAGGCAGACGGAAGCGTCGGGCAGACGGAGCCACAGCGCTTCACGCTCAGCCCGATGGCGGCGGATCAGGTCTGCGTCGGCCGCGGCCCAGTTCCGCTCCGCATCAGCCTCACTCTGCCGACGTTCGCGGCGGCGGTTTCGGGCCGCATCGAGGAACGATGCCGCCATCATCAACGGGCCCAGTGCCGCGAAGCAGAGCGCGAACAGCGAACCGGTGATCAGCCACAGCGCCACACCCCCGACCACCGGGACGACGGCCGCCAGAAACGGCAGCGGAGCGCGGCGAGAGGCTGCGGGGGCCGCCGGGAGAACGATCGGAAGAGATTCCATGCCACCCAGTGGACCGCACGGACGTCAGAGGAACGGCGCTCTCCACAGCGCTGAGCGACTATTCGGAGGTGTCTTCGGGTGGGGAGGAGGAGTCGCTGTCGTCCTCGATCTGGACGATGATGAGCGTCACGTTGTCACGCCCACCGTTCTCCAAGGCGGCCGCGAGCATGGCATCGACGCCTGCCGCTGGATCGCTGTTGGCCCGGAGGAAGTGCTGGATCCCGTAGTCGGTGAGCTCTTTCGTGAGCCCGTCGGAGCAGATCACGAACCGATCCCCCGCGCGCACGTCCACGGTGACATAGTCCGGCGCAGTGAGTTCGCTCGCCCCCACCGCCCGTGTGATCACGTTGCTGTACGGATGCCCTTCCGCCTCCTCGGGGCTGAGCTTGCCTGCCGCGATCAGCTCCTGGACCACGGAGTGATCCGTCGTCACCTGCACGAGCCGGTCATCGCGGAGCAGATACACCCGCGAGTCCCCGATGTTCAACGCCACCCAGTGCGCATCTTCGCCGTCACCGACCAGGAAGACACCCGTGAGCGTCGTGCCGGTGCCTTCGTCGGTCGTCTCCGGGTGGTCGGCGATGTCAGCCACGGCCAACTCGAGTGCTTTCTCGATCGCAGGCCCGTTGACCTCACCGGCAGCGACCACGGCTTGGAGCCGCGCGACGGTGCTGCTGCTCGCGATCTCGCCGCCGGCATGGCCTCCCATGCCGTCCGCGACGATGAAGAGCGGGTACTCGGCGAGGAACGCGTCCTGATTGATCTCGCGGCGGCGACCGAGGTCGGTGGCCCCTGCCCAGGACAGCAGCAGAGGGCGCTGCGCAACCGTGACGCGATGCGTCTTCGTCTCAGCCACGTACTGCCTCCGATGGGCCTGCGACGGATCGGGCGACCGCAGGATACTCACACATCGTAGTAGAACTCCCCCGCACTGCGATCACACTCGTGCGCCCAGGTCTGCGGGCAGCGGGAACAGATGGTCGATGATCTCGAGGTCGGCGGCGTCCGGACGCCAGGCATCACCCGCTGCCGCGTTGGCTTCGACCTGCTCCGCCGATGTCGCTCCGGCGATGACGCTGGAGACCGCCGGGTGCGCGAGGAGCCACCCGAACGCCGCCTGCAGCATCGTGATGCCGCGCTCGTCGCAGAAGCGCCGGAAGTCCTCGAGCGCCTCCCACGGAGCGTCCTCCCAGACATGCCTTCGTGCGGACATGATCCTGCTCGACGCAGGCCCACCGTCACGCGTGAACTTTCCGGTGAGGAGACCATTGTGCAGCGGGAAGTAGGGGAAGAAGCCCAGCTCGTACCGCCCGGCGGCGGGGAGGACTTCGCGCTCCGCGGCACGCGCCAGCAACGAATAGTGGTTCTGCGCGGAGATGAACCGTCCGGACGCACGTGCACGGGTCGTGAACTCCGCCTCGGCGATCTCCCATCCGCGGAAGTTCGAGTGCCCGAAGTAGCGGATCTTCCCCTCGCGCACGAGTTCATCGAGCGCGTCGGTGGTTTCCGCGATCGGCGTCTCCGGGTCAGGCAGGTGCAGTTGGTAGAGATCGATCCAGTCGGTGCGCAGGCGACGCAGGGACTCCTCGACGGCGCGGCGGATGTACCGACGGGAGCCGCGGGCGGCGGGGAACGCGTACCCCATGTCCCGCTCGTGGCCGAACTTGGTCGCGAGCACGACGCGATCGCGACGCCCTTCGAGCGCTTCGCCCATCAGCGTCTCGCTCGCGCCGGCCACCGCACCGTACATGTCGGCCGTGTCGAAGAACGTGATGCCGTTCGCGAGCGCCGCGTCGATCACCTCTCGCGTTCCGGCAAGGGTCTCGGTGGCTGTCCCTGCGCGCCCGAAGTTGTTGCAGCCGAGGCCGGTCGCGGAGACGAGAAGACCGGATGCGCCGACTCGGCGCTGCGTCAAGACCATGTCTCCACGTTAGCGTCCGCTCGGGCCCGGAGACGATCACACACAGCACAGAGCCCCCGACCGAAGTCGGGGGCTCTGTGTCAGACGGTCACGCCGGAGGCTGCGTGGGATCGTTCGGCGATGCGGGCGGAGCTGCAGGAGGCGCCGGCGGAGCTGCGGGCGGTGCCGGCGGACCGGCAGGAGGTGCCGGCGGAGCTGCCGGCGGGGCCGCGGGAGGTGCCGGAGGCGTCGTCGGAGGAACCGGGGGAACCGGGGCTCCGGTCGCGGGCGCGGCAGGGCC
>NZ_JRKC01000095.1:0-16137 GCF_000800925.1 Microbacterium sp. ZOR0019
TGGCGGCGGCGGACCACTCCCGCCGCCGGAGCAGTGCCCCGCCGCGGGCCAGCGCCTCGGGTGCCGCGGCACCCCAGGCGTGCCAGAACCCGAGCGAGCCGGTCCAGGGCAGGACCGCGCCGAAGGGCCAGCCCCTCGAGGGATCGGTGGCCATCGCGGCCACGCCTTCGCCGTAGGTCTGCAGCGCGGCGCGGCTGCGGGAGTCGCCGACCTCGGCCGCGGCGGCGAGGCCGAGCATGGCCTCGGCCGTCGCATCCGCGCCACCGGCGATCAGCCAGGCGGGCAGCCTGCGACCGTCGCTCTTCACCCATCGCCCCGCTCGGGAGAGCGACTCGCGGCGCAGCGCATCCAGGCACAGGTGCAACCGCTCGCGCAGGAACACCGCGAACTCGGGATCCTCGCGACGGAAGGCCGCGTAGCCCTCACCGAACGCCCAGACGCTGCGTGCCAGCCAGTAGGACTCGGCGGAGTCGGACGGATCGGGCAGCTCGACCGGGATCGCGCTCGGGGTCAGCGTGCCGTCCTCCTGCTGCCACAGGACCACGCGCCCGGCGTTCGGCCCCGACGTCGTCTGCAGGAACGCCAGAGAGCGGAGGACGTCCTTCGCCTCGTCGCGGCTCTGCGTGTCGCGCGTCGCCTTCCAGTCGCGGAGGAACACGATCGCCGCGCGCGCGATGTCGTCCGCGTTGTACGCTCCCTGCGACCAGTACCCCGTCGCTGCGTCGAGGGTGCCACCGCCGACCGGGCGGTACCCGCCTGCTCCATCGGTGTCCGCGTAGGTCCAGGGAGCGCGGACCGTCGGCTTCGCCTCGATGCCGAACGTGGTGTGCGTCGCGCTCGCCGTGACCGGGACCTCCGCGAGGAGGAATCGCAGGTGGGCGAGGTTCGTCAGCCTCCGCCGGTGCGGGCCACCGAGCCGGACAGCCGAGTCGGGCGTCACGGAAGCGGCGACGGCCGACTCCGCGGGGACGAGAGCGAGGGCGGACGCCGTCGCCGCAAGGGTCAGGAACGTGCGTCGTGAGGTCTCCATGGCGTCACTCTCCGGCTTCCGTGCGCGAGGCGGCATCGGTGCGCAGTGCCCGTCCCCAGGGCTGCGCGGGGTCGTGGATCGCCACCGCGAGGGTCGTGTCGGACTGGCCGTAGTACGCGAACCACTTGCCGTGGAACTTCACCAGCCCCTCCACGAAGGTCACGTTGGAGACGAGTCCGTGCGTGTCCTCGAACGTCTGCGGGCGCAGCCAGGGCTCCTGCAGTCGCGCGATGACACGCGTCGGCTCGTCGGGGTCGATCGCGATCTGCCCGCAGCGGTAGTCCACCTCCACCGTGCCGTCGTCGTGCACGGTGCGGGTGGCACCGTTGGTGAGGAAGAGCAGCAGCCCGTTGTCGGTCACCACGGGAGAGGCGCCGATCTCGACGAGCGCCTCGTCCCAGGTGCCGGGCGTCGGCGAGTACATCGGCTCGGTGTCGGGCGTTCCGGGGGTCCAGTGGATCAGATCGTCGCTGGTCGCCCAGTAGATCGCGCCCTCGCCGAAGTACATCCACCACGTGCGGTGCATGCGCTGCGGCACGATGACCCCGGCCTTCGACCAGTTGAATCCGCGCGGGTCCATGGTCTTGAAGGTGTCGAAGTCGTCGAACAACGGACCGTGCTTGGTCCAGGTGCGCAGGTCGGTCGAGGTGGCCAGGCACAGCTGTGCACTGCGGCGATCCCACCCCGTGTAGGTCAGGTAGTACGTGCCGTCGATCAGCGCGATACGCGGATCTTCGCAGCCGTAGCGTTCGTAGTCTTCGGACGGGGACAGGATCGGCGCGTCCTCGCGGGTGAACGTCACCCCGTCCTTCGACCGGGCGATGCCGATGTGGGAGACGATGTCGTCGGCGTGCGCTCGGTAGAGCAGCACGACCTCGTCGCCATCGACGAGGGCCGCCGGGTTGTAGAGGTTGGCCGATTCCCAGCTGTCACCCCGAGGGCGCAGGATCGGGTTGCTCTCGTAGGGCGTGAACGGACCGAGGGGGAAGGAGGCTCCGGTGAACATGGGGCACTTTCTGTCGGGGATGGGGGCTAGCCTTTGACGGCCGCGCCGAGGTCGGTGGCTTTGAAGAAGCGCTGGAAGACGATGAAGAGGATGACGACGGGGAACGCGAGCGCCGTGGCGCCGGCGAGGATCGCGCCGTTCGGGTTGGCCGTCGACTGCGCCACGTTGGAGATGTAGTTGGCGAGGGACACGGCCAGCGGCTGCAGGCTCGCATCCTTCGTGATGAGGAACGGCCAGAGGAATTCGTTCCAGGGGCCGATGAACGTGACCAGCACGACCGTCACGAGCACGGGGCGGATGAGCGGGATCGCGACCGATGTGAGCAGGCGGATCTCGCCGGCACCGTCGATCCGCGCGGCCTCGAAGATCTCCACCGGCAGGGCCTTGAAGAACTGCACGAAGATGAACACCGCCGTGGTGTTGATCAGGAACGGCAGGATCATGCCCAGATACGAGTCGCCGAGTCCGTAGCTGCGGGTGATCTGCACGTAGAGCGGGATCATCAGCAACTGGAACGGCACCATCTGCACGAGCAGCATCAGCACCCAGACCACGCCGCGCCCCCGGAAGTCCAGGCGAGCGATCGCGTAGCCGGCGAGCAGCCCGAACACGACCGTTCCCAGGAGGACACCCGCCGTGAAGATCAGCGAGTTGACCAGCGAGCCGACCAGGTCGATGCGCGAGTCGATCGCGATGAAGTTGTCGACCGTCCACCCGCTCGTCGGGAACAGCTCGCTGGGGGAGTTCGTCGGGTTCTCCTGGAATGCCCCGACGATCATGAAGTAGAACGGGAAGGCGAAGCCGATGGCCGCGATCGTGAGCAGGATGATGCTCAGGATGCGGGGCAGTGAACGCTTCTTTCGCATCATCGCTCCCTCGTCGCTCGATTGGCCGCCAGCGACAGCATCCCGACGAAGATCACGAGGATCATGCCGATGGCCGCCGCCGTATCGGGGTTCTGCTGTTGGATGCCCAGCTGGTAGATCAGCAGGACGGGGGTGGTCGAGGCGCCGTCCGGGCCGCCGCCGTTGGTGAGCAGGTACGGCTCGGTGAAGAGGTTGGCTCCGGTGATGATCGAGAGGATCAGCACGAGGGTCGTGGCGCTGCGCACCCCGGGGATCGTGACGTGCCGGAAACGCGAGAACACTCCGGCGCCGTCGGTCTCCGCCGACTCGTAGAGCTCCCTCGGCACGTTCTGCAGGGCCGCCAGGTAGAGCAGGATGTAGAACCCGAGCTGCTTCCAAGTGACGTAGAACGCGATCATCGGCATCGCGAGTCCGCTGTTCACGAGCCACGACGGATCCGGGGCGAGCGGGCCGAGGATGGTGTTGATCAGCCCGTTGCCCGAGAACAACAGCATCCACACGCCCACGAGGGAGACGCTCGCCGTCAGGTAGGGGACGTAGAACGCGACCCGGTAGGCGGCGACCCAGCGGATGCCGGTGTTGAGCGCCGCGGCGAGGACCAGGGCGAGCACCGCCGTGAGCGGCACGTTGATGACGAGGAAGATCAGGGTGTTGCGGAAGGATCCGAGGACCCGCGGGTCGGTGAGCACCGTGACGAAGTTGTCGAAGCCGACGAACGGGCGGTCGACCTCGGTGCCGGGTGCCGTGAAGAAGTAGTCGTGGAAGGCGATGTAGACGGCGAACGCGAGCGGATACGCGAAGATCGCGATCACGAACACGAAGTACGGCAGCGCGAACAGCCCGCCGACCGGTTGCGCACCCAGCCATCGGGTGCGCAACCGCTTCTTGTCGGTCACGATGTCACTCGGCGACGAGCTCGTCGATCTTCGTCGCCGCATTCCCGAGGAAGTCGTCGATCGACTCCTTGTCGAAGATCACGGCGGAGGAGTACTCGTCGCGGAACGCCTGCCATGCCTCGACGGAGTTCGGGATGCTGGGGACGTCGGCGGTCTTCTCGGCCTGCTCGGCGAACGCCACGTAGTTCGGGTTCGCGGCGAAGTAGTCGCCGTAGGCGTCGGTGAGGCCGGTGCGCATCGGCATCTGACCGGTCGCCTCGAGCAGCTGTCCGTCGCTCTCCTCACTGGTCGAGAACTTCAGGAACTCCCACGCCGTGCCCTGGTTCTCACAGGCCGTGAACATCGACACGCTCTTGGAGTCGGCGAAGGTCGTGGGGTTGTCCCGGCCGTCACTGGTCGGCACGGGCATGAAGCCGACATCGACGGTGTCGGCGTACGACGGGATGGCCCAGGGGCCGGCGAGCTGCATGGCGGTGGTGCCGGCCGACATCGCGTCGTCGGTCGACGCCTCGTTCGGCGACAGCTTCTCGTCGTAGAAGGTCTTCCAGAACTCGGAGACCGTGCGCCCGGCGTCCGAGTCGAACGTGGCCTTGCCGTCTTCCACCAGCATCGTGCCGTCCGTCTCGGCCAGGTACAGCGGATAGAAGTCGAACCACGGCTGGTAGAACTCGCTGGTCGGAGCGGGCCAGATGGCGCTCTGCACACCGGAGTCGACGATCGCGCGCGAGCCTTCGAGGAAGGAGTCGTAGGTGTTCATCTGCGGGTCTTCGGGGTCGATGCCGGCGGCTTCGAAGAGCGCCTTGTTGTACATGACCATCACGGGGTTCGACTTCCAGGGCAGCTGGTAGAAGCTGCCGTCACTGGCATAGGCGTCGACGTCGCCGCCGCGCTCGGTGATGTAGTCGGCGCCCCCGTCGATCGCGCTGAGGTCGACGAGCCCTCCCTGCTTGACCCAGCCCGAGACCGCGGCGGGGGCCACGTTGTAGACGAGGCAGGGCGCGGTGCCGGCGGTGATCGCGGCGGTGATGGCCTCTTCCGACGACGATCCGGCGGGGATCTCCTGTGCCTTCACCTGCTCGTCGGGATGCTCGGCGTTCCAGGCCTCGACGACGGCGGTGCCCCAGGCGACCTCCTGCTCGTTGTTGGAGAGCCAGATGCTGATGGGGCCGGTGCCGTCGGCGGATCCCTCCCCGCCACCGCCTCCGGCCGAGCATCCGGTGGCGACGAGAGCGGTGGCGCCGATCAGGGCGATTGCGCGGAACTTCTTCATGATGTCCTCCTTGACACTGCGGGGTACGGCTGCGTGGCCGTGGGGTGGTGCGGTGAGTGGTGGTGCGGTCAGGCGTGTGCTGCCGACCCGGTGCTCTCCCGGAAGTGCACGACGTTGCAGTCGACGACCTCGGTGCGCGGCGGCGCTCCGATGATCTCCGCCCGCAGGAGCCGGGCAGCGGCGCGGCCTCGGGCGGCGGGATCAGAGGAGACGCTGGTCAGCGCCGGCGACAGGTGGGCGGAGAGGTGATCGTCGTCGAACCCGGAGATCGCGAGGTCCTGGGGAATCGAGAGTCCCTGTGCGCGTGCATAGGAGAGGCCGGCGATCGCCATGGTGTCGTTCGAATAGAGGATCGCGGTCGGCCGGTCGGGCAGGGCGAGGAGCTCGGCGGTGCGGGCGCGCCCGCTCGCGGCCGTGAAGTCGCCCTCGCGGAGCAGCTCGTCGTCGCCGACCGCCTCGACGTAGGCCTCGGCGCGCGCCTTCGAGTGCACGTAGTCGAGGGGGCCGGAGACATGGGCGATGCGTCCGTGCCCGGCGGCGCGGAGGTGTGCGACGAGCTCGCGGATCGGTGCGGCATCGTCGGTGCGCACGCACGAGAATCCGGTCGGCTGGTCGTAGGCGCCCACCAGCACGGTCGGCAGGCCGAGGTCGTCGAGGAACGGCACGCGCCAGTCATCGGTACGCAGATCGAGCAGGAGCGCCCCGTCGGCCCTGCCGTGGGTGAGCGTGCGGTACGCCCGTTCCTCGGCGTGGCGGTCGGGGACGACCTGGAGCAGGAGTGCCGTCTCGGTCTCGGCGAGCACCGACTCGACCCCGGCGATGAAGGCCGGGAAGAAGGAGTCGTTCGCGATGACCTCCGGGTCGCGGGCGAGCACCACGGCGACGGCGTTGGCCCGGCGGGTGGCGAGTGCCCGTGCGCTCTGGCTCGGGGCCCACTCCAGCTTCTCGGCCGCGGCGAGCACCTTTGCCCGCGTCTCCTCGGAGATGGGGCGGTTGCCGCTCAGGGCATGCGAGACCGTGGCCTTCGTGACGCCGGCTTCCCGGGCGACATCGGCGATCGTCGTGCGGCTCATGCCACCTCCTCGTGGACCCGGCACAGAGATGTACAGCGTGAACCGGTTTGATGAGTGTAAACCGGTTTGATTTCGGAAGTCAACGGTCCTGTCGGCCTTCGAATCACCCAAATGGCGCGACGAAGACGCTGGATACGACCGTTCGCGCGATCCGAAAGCGGAGGGGCGATGGGGTCAGACGAAGCGGACGGTCTGCTGCAGGCGCGTCCGGACGTCGAACAGCTCGTTGCCGCCGATCGCGCGCGCGTGCGGCACACCCTGACGCAGCACCATGGCGAGCGCACTGCGGCGCACCACCACGACCGGGACTCCGCGACTGGTGCCCAGCGGTGTGACGGCCTGGGCGAGGTCGTCATCGGGGAGCACCACGATGGCGCCGCTGAATCGGACGCGTGCGGCCTTGGCGATCGTTCGCATCCGGCGGAGAGCCGCGGTGACGGGCGCCCGCGTGCCGAGGCTCGGTCCGGTGATCTCGCCGCGACGGAAGCCGACGACCCCGCCGAAGTCCTCAGACATCACGCCGTACAGACCCGAGGGGCCCAGGATCACGTGGTCGAGCTTGTCGTCGGCGTCTGCTCCGGCCACGACGTCGTGCCAGACGGTGTAACCCATGCCGAGGTCGGAGACCGTGCGCGCCGTCGCCTCTTCCGCGAGGGCATCGGCGAGGAGGCGGCGCACGTCACGCGGTGCCGAGCGCACCAGGGCGGGGTCGTAGGGGTCGGGCACGTCGACGCCGCGTCCCGCCCATTCGCGGATGAGCGCCAGGTAGCGCTCCCGGCGCCAGCCTCCGGGGTGGCCGTAGGCACGGGCGCGCGGACGCGTGTCGGTGCGAGCGGCCGGCGGTCGCCATCCGCTCCACTCGGCACCGGCATCGTGGGTCACGCCGGTTCGGCGGTCGTAGGCGGCACGGCTCTCGACGGTGCCGACCAGCTCCCACGCGCGCTGCACCTGGATGAAGACAGCGGCGTCGCCTCCCGTGTCCGGATGGGTCTGCCGGAGGCGCAGGCGGTAGGCGCGGCGCAACCCGTCCTCATCGATCGAGGGGTCGACGCCGAGGACCTCATAGGCCGACGCCGAGAGCGGACTGTCGAACATCGCTCTCCCTCCGCGACCGCGGCATCCAGGATATCCACCCGACTGGCTTCCTTCGCGATTCGAAGGGGGTCAGGCGGGCACGTCGACGATGCGCTCGACGCCGAGCACCGGGACGACAGCTCCCGCGGACGCGGCGGCCAGATCGTCGGTGAGTCGAGGGAGCTCCGTCTGCGGGGCCCACAGCTCGAGCGTGGCCGTCGCGGCATAGGTCGGTTCACCGAGCGTCGCGCCGTGATGAGCCGCCCACTCGCGCAGCAGGTTGTCGTAGCGACCCGCGTCGGCGTGCGGCACCTCGAGCGTCACCTGCCGCAGCGCTGCCCTGCGCACGAGGGCCGCCTGGTCGAGGGTCTCCGACACCGCGGAGGAGTATGCGCGCACGAGCCCTCCCGCCCCGAGCTTCACCCCGCCGAAGTACCGCGTCACCACGGCGACCACGTCGGTCAGGTCACGCCGACGCAGCACTTCCAGCATCGGGATCCCGGCCGTGCCCGAGGGCTCCCCGTCATCCGACGACCGGGCCTGATCGCCGAGCAGGCCGGTGACCATCGCGGTGCAGTTGTGGTTCGCGTCCCAGGCCCTCTTGCGGATCCCTGCGATCACCGCCTCCGCCTGCTCGACCGAGGTCACGGGCTCGACGTGCGTGAGGAAGCGCGACTTGCGGATGACCGTCTCGTGCGTGACCGCGGCGGCGATGGTGGCGGGATAGCTGCGGGCGGAGGTCACCCGCCTCACGATACCCAGGCCGGCATTCCGCCCGGAGCGGATCCATCGAAGGGTGGAGACCCGTCTCCGCCCCGCGCGCGATCCACGGGGGAGTCGCGGCGGCTGGACTGGATCCATGCTCCGCACCCTCCGCTCCCTCCCCCTGTGGCTCACCTCTCGTCGCGGCGCGTGGGTCTCCCTGCTGATCGCGGTGATCGCCTTCACCGCCCTCCTCGGTGCGCTCGGACGGGCGTCGCTCCCCGCCGGCACTGACGTCGCCCCGCCCGACTCGGAATCCGCACAGGCGGCGATGCTCGCCGAACAGTTCCCCGACGCGGACGAGCACACGGTGCTGCTGGTCGCGGCCCGTGACGACGGCGGGGAGCTCCGCGACGCCGACCTCACCGCCCTCGGTGCCCTCGCGGTCGACGTCGAGGAGGAGACCGGACACGAACCGCGTGGTCCGATCGTCAGCGACGACGGCGAGGCCGCAGCGATCCAGGCGACGCTGACGCTCGACGGCGGTGATGATGCCGCCGCGGAGGCCGTGCACGCTCTGCGCGACACGGTGGCGGCGCATCCGATCGACGGGGTCGGTGTGCAGGTCACCGGTGGTCCCGCGTTCGGTGTGGACGTCGCCTCCGCGTTCGACGGCGCCGACTTCACCTTGCTGATCGTGACCCTCGGGATCGTCGCACTGCTGCTCATCGTCACCTATCGCTCACCCGTGCTCTGGATGATCCCGCTCGTCGTCGTCGCGCTGGCCGATCAGCTGGCGAACAAGGCGACCGCCGCGATCGGCGCCGGGCTCGGTCTGCAGTTCGATTCCGGCATCGTCAGCGTGCTCGTGTTCGGAGCCGGGACGAACTACGCCCTCCTGCTCATCTCGCGCTATCGCGAAGAGCTCGCCCGTGAGGCCGATCACCGCCGCGCCCTGGTCGCCGCGTGGCGGGCCACCGCTCCGGCGATCGTCGCCTCGAACGTCACCGTGGTCCTGGCGCTGTCGACGCTGGCCCTCGCTGTGATCCCGGGCACGCGGGGGCTCGGTATCGCCTCGGCCGTCGGACTCCTGATCGCGCTCGCCGCCGTGCTGCTGGTGCTCCCGCCGGCGCTCGCCGTGTGCGGTCGTCGGCTCTTCTGGCCGTTCGCGCCGCGCGTGGGCGACACCGCCGTCACGGGGCGCGTGTGGGGCGTGGTGGCACAGCGCGTGTCCCGTCGCCCGTGGGTGCCTCTGGTCGGCGGCCTCGCGCTCCTCGGTGTTCTCGCCGGCGGTCTGGCCGGGGCATCCGTCGGGCTCACCCAGGTCGAGAAGTTCCGGGTCGCGTCGGAGTCCGCCGCGGGGCTGACGACGCTCGGGGATCACTTCCCCGCAGGAGAGGCGCAGCCGATGGTCGTGATCGGAGGGACGGCGGAGGCCGAGGCGCTGGCCGCGGCGATCGACGACGTGCCGGGTGTGCTGCGGGTGGCGGCCACGGGCGACAGCAGCGACGGCGCGCTCACCCGACTGCTCGTCGTCGGAGAGCCGGCACCGGGCACGACCGAGAGCCTCGATCTGGTCCGTGGCGTGCGAGAGGCCGCGGCGTCGGTGCCGGAGGCGGATGCCGCGGTCGGGGGGCCCGTCGCCGCAGATCTCGACGCGCGCGACGGCAATCAGCGCGATCTGCTGCTCATCGTCCCGCTCGTGCTCGCGGTCAGTCTGCTCGTGCTCATCGTGCTGCTGCGCTCCCTGGTGGCACCGGTGCTGCTGCTCGCGGTGAACATCCTCAGCGCGGTCGCGGCGATCGGTGCGGGCACGTGGCTGAGCCGGGTCGTGTTCGGATGGGAGTCGCTCGACCTGCAGGTGCCGCTGCTGTCGTTCCTGTTCCTCGTGGCGCTCGGGATCGACTACACGATCTTCCTCGTCCATCGCGCCAGGATCGAGGCGCAGACGGTCGGGACGCGGCAGGGGATGGTGCGAGCGGTCACGGCGACGGGTGGGGTGATCACCAGCGCCGGAGTCGTGCTCGCGGCGGTGTTCGCGGCGCTCGGGTTGCTGCCCCTGGTCACGCTCGGACAGATCGGGCTCATCGTCGGGATCGGGGTGCTCGTCGACACCTTCGTCGTGCGCACCCTGGTGGTCCCTGCGTTGTTCGCCCTCGTCGGCGAGCGGATGTGGTGGCCGCGGAAGGTCGGGGGCGCCGGATCCCGCGCCGATCGACACGGAGACCACCCGCGCGGGGGAGAATACGAGGATGCCGCAGTCGCCGTCCCCGCAGACGCGGGCTGAGCGTCCCGGCCGCGTCGACCCCGCGGCCGGGATCCGCGCGCCGCGCACGTGGGCGAGCCTGGTCGGGTCGATCCGGATCGGCCAGGCCGTCATCACGGTCGTGCTGGTCGCGATCGGCGCCTGGCGTGCGGCCGCCGACGGCGTCCCGCTGCCGTGGGTGCTCGCCCTCTCGCTCGTCTTCCTCGGCTGGTACGGCGGCGGCCTGCTGCTGGGCGAGCGGACCTCCGACCGTCGTCTGGCGACCTGGTGGCTGCTCGGGCTGACGCTCATCTGGCTCGGTGCGGTCGTGGTCTCTCCGGAGTTCGTGTGGCTTGCGTTCCCGCTGTGGCTGCTCGCCGGCTTCGTGATGCGCCTGCGGTGGGCGCTGCTGCTGAGCGTGGTGGTGCTCGCCGTCGTGGTCACCGCTCCGCTGCTGCACACCGGCACCACGACCTACGCGAACGTGATCGGTCCTCTCGTCGGCGGTGTCTTCGCGCTGGGGATCTCCCGCGGGTACCTCGAGCTCGTGCGTGACGGCCGGGAGAGGCGTCGACTGATCGCGTCTCTCGTCGCGACGCAGGAGGAGATGGCGGCCCTGCAGGACGAGCTCGCCCGTACCCAGCGCGAGTCGGGGGCGAGCGCGGAACGCACCCGGGTCTCTCGCGACATCCACGACACGGTCGCGCAGAGCGTGTCCTCGATCGGGATGCTGGCACGGTCGGCGCTGGAGGCGGACGATCCGGCACAGCGCACCCGCGCGCTCGAACAGATCGGTGCGCTCGCCACGGAGGGGATGGCGGACGCGCGGCGCATCGTGAACGCGCTGATGCCTGCAGAACTCGAGTCCACCGCGCTCGGCGACGCGCTCGCCCGCATGCTCGCACGACTGGCCGAAGAGACCGGGATCGAGGGGACGCTGAACGCCGACGACGACCTCCCGGCGCTCGGCATCGACGCGGAGGTCGCCCTGCTGCGGACGGCGCAGTCCGCTCTCGCGAACGTCCGGTCCCATGCCGAGGCCTCTCGCGTCGTGGTCACCCTGGCCGACGCCGGTGACGCGGTGCGGCTCGACATCGTCGATGACGGGATCGGCTTCGACGCCCGGCACTGGGACACGCAGGGCGGAATCGGCAGCCGGGGCGGGGGCTACGGGCTACGGTCGATGCGCGCGCGGCTGCGGGAACTCGGCGGAGGGCTAGACGTGGAGAGCGCCCCGGGCGACGGCACCGCGTTGTCCGCCCATGTCCCGCTCGGTGGAACAGCACCGTCGCAGCGGACGGAGGGCACGGCATGACCGCCGTACGCGTGCTGCTCGTCGACGACCATCCCATCGTCCGGGCCGGAGTGCGCTCGCTGTTCGACCATCGTGACGACGTCGAGGTGGTCGGGGAGTCCGCCTCCGGCGAGGAGGCCGTGGCTCTCGCGCGACACCTGCATCCGGACGTCGTGCTCTGCGATCTGCGGCTCGGTGATGGCATGGACGGTGTGCAGACGACGGCCGCGCTTCGCGGGCTGGATCCGGCGCCCGCCGTCCTCATCCTGACCACGTTCGACCGTGACGCCGAGATCCTCGGGGCGATCGAAGCCGGCGCATCCGGGTACTTGCTGAAGGATGTGGCACCCGAAGACATCGTTCGCGCGATCCGTCAGGCGGCCGCCGGAGGACTCGTGCTCACCCCGGAACTCAGCGAAAGGGTCGTGCAGGTCATGCGCGCACCGCGGGTGCGGCTGACCGAACGCGAGCTGGCGGTGCTCCGGCTGCTCGACACGGGCGCCTCGAACCGCGAGATCGCGAAGACCCTGTTCGTGACGGAGGCCACCGTGAAGACGCACCTCGTGCACGTGTTCGAGAAGCTCGGCGCCGACAGTCGTGCCCGCGCCATCGCCATCGCCCGCGACACCGGTCTGCTCTGAGCCTTCCGGCATCTCCACCTCTTCCTGGCCTTGCGCAAGCGGCTGCTCCCGGCGAAGTCCGCCTGACCCTGCCTTCGAATCGATTCGATATGCTGGTGTGCACCCCGATCCATCCCCCAGCTCTGCGAGCCGCTCCTTCATGGCCACCTCCCTCACCACGGGCCGTCCGTGGCGCGTCATCCTTGCCTTCTCCATCCCCCTCCTGCTCGGCAATGTGGTCCAGCAGCTCTACCAGTTCGCCGACGCGATCGTCGTCGGCAGGCACCTCGGCGTCACCTCGCTCGCCGCCGTGGGCGCGACCGGCAGCCTGCTGTTCCTGCTCCTCGGGTTCGCCTGGGGTCTGACGAGTGGATTCGCGATCCCGATCGCGCAGGCGTTCGGCGCGCGCGACGATGCCGCCGTACGCCGCTCGGTCGCGACGGGTGTGTTCCTCAGCGCCATCACCAGCGTGATCCTCACGGTCGCGGCGCCGCTGCTCGCCGGTCCCATCCTGGCGCTGCTGCAGACACCGGCCGAGCTCATGCCCGAAGCCACGACCTTCACGCAGATCAGCTTCCTGGGCGCCAGCGCGACCATGTTCTTCAACTACCTCTCGGCGATCATCCGCGCCATCGGCGACTCCAAGACGCCCCTGGTCTTCCTCACCATCGCCTGTGCATTGAACGTCGGACTCGTCGTCCTGATGGTCGGCCCGCTCGGATGGGGTGTGGGCGGAGCCGCCCTCGCGACCGTCGTGGCGCAGGCGGTCTCGGTGGCGCTGTGTCTCGAGTTCGTGCGCCGCCGCCTGCCCATGCTGCACCTCCGCCGTGCCGATTGGCGCATCGGGCGGGACGACATCGCCGAGCACCTGCGCCTCGGCCTGCCGATGGGCTTCCAGGCCTCGATCATCGCGATCGGCACGCTCACCGTGCAGGTGGCGTTGAACACCCTCGGAGCTGATGCCGTCGCCGCGTACACGACGGGATCCCGGGTCGACAGCCTCGCGGTCGCGCTGCTCTCCTCGCTCGGCCTCGCGGTCTCGATGTACGTGGCGCAGAACCACGGCGGACGTCGGCCCGATCGCATCCGTCGTGGTGTCGTCGAAGCGACGTGGATGGCGGTCGGCGCCGGCGTGGTGCTCGGCGTGCTGCTGATCGCCTTCGGTGCGCCGATGGTGCGCCTGTTCATCGGAGAGGGATCCGACGACGTCGTCGACATGGCGCATCGGATGCTGATCATCAACGGCTGCGGCTATTGGGCGCTCGGGATGCTGTTCGTGCTGCGCGGCGCGCTCCAGGGCCTCGGCCACACGCTCGTGCCCACCGTGACCGGCGTGATCGAGTTGGTGATGCGCGTCGGAGCGGCCATCGTTCTCGGCGCCTGGATCGGTTTCGACGGCGTGGCCCTGAGCAATCCGCTCGCCTGGGTGGGGGCGATCGTGCTGCTGGTGCCCGCCTACCTCCGTGCGCACCGGGCGCTCGCGCATCTCCCGGTCGCGCCTGCCGAGGCGACCGAGACCTCGGCGATCGCGATTGTCGGACCGACCGACGGCTCGATGGTCGTGGACGCGGTCGTCACCCAGCCCGTGCGTGTGGTGCGCGCGCGCCGGCTGCGGTGGCCGAGTCGGCGCTGAGGGTCCGCGACGCCACCGTCGTGCCAGTGAGATATCCGTCTGCAGGATGATGTGGATCGGACTTGAGACGGATGGCCTTTCCGAGACACACTTCTAGTGTCGAGGTAGCGGGATTTCCGCTGACGGGGGGTCGTCATGACGACAATGAGAGTGGCCAGCGATCTGGCTGCGGTGATGGTGCCGATCGGTTACGTGGGCGCGGCGATCGCCGCCGCCTGTGCGATCGTGGCGGCGGTCGCGGTGATCCGCGGGTCCGGAGGGCTCGCCGGGGGAGCCGTGGGGGTGTGGATCGTCGGTGCGCTGCTGAGCGTCACGGCGTCGTTCGCCCAGGAATGGACGCCGTTGGTCCTTTCGGGGGCGGCTTTGGTCGGAATGCTGGTGATCGGCGGTGTCGTGCGGGCCATCATGACCGCGGCCGGTGCCGGACGGCCGGCGCGTGAGACGGATGAGGCACTGCCCGCAGCCGTGCCGGTGTCGAGGCCCGCGGTCGGGTCCAAAACGCCGCGCGTGGCGACGTCACCGACGACCGCGTCGATCGCGGTGGTCCCCTGAACGCTCAGCGATAGTCGCGGTCGCGGTGCTGTCCGGTTTCGTCGCCGGATTCCACGCGCGCGGCCTCGCGCCCACGCAGCTCGACACGACGGATCTTGCCGGAGATGGTCTTCGGCAGCTCGGGCACGAACTCGATGATCCGCACCCACAGGTGCGACGACAGGCGCTCGTGGGCGTAGGTGAAGATCGCTCGGGCGGCGTCCGTGTCGGCGACCGTGGTTCCGGGGGTCAGGCAGACATACGCTTTCGGCACGGCCAACCGTGTCGGATCCGGGCTCGGGATCACCGCCGCCTCGACCACGAGGTCGTGTTCGAGCAGCACCGACTCGAGCTCGAACGGCGAGATCTTGTAGTCCGAGGCCTTGAACACGTCGTCGGAGCGCCCGACGTAGGTGAGGTATCCGTCGGAGTCGCGCACCGCGATGTCACCGGTGTGGTGGTAGCCGCCGGCGCGTGACTGCGCCGTCTTCTCCGGGTCGTCGAAGTAGCCCGCCATCAACCCGAGCGGCGGGTTCGTCAGATCGAGTGCGATCTGACCTTCGTGCTCGACGACGGCCCCGGTGACCGGGTCGAGCAGGACGACGGGATAGCCGGGGAGGGGACGCCCCATGGATCCGACCTTCACGGTCTGACCCGGAGAATTCCCGATGCACGCCGTCATCTCGGTCTGCCCGAACCCGTCGCGGATCGTGCCGCCCCACGCATCGCGCACCCGGTCGATGACCTCGGGATTCAACGGTTCGCCCGCACCGACCAGCTCGCGCGGAGGGTGGGTGAGACGCGAGAGGTCGGCCTGGATCAGCATCCGCCAGACGGTGGGCGGTGCACAGAACGTCGAGACGTGGTGAGTCTCCATGACCTGCATGAGGGTGTTCGCGTCGAAGCGGGCGTAGTTGTAGACGAACACGGTCGCCTCGGCGAGGAACGGCGAGTAGAAGCTCGACCAGGCGTGCTTCGCCCAACCGGGCGACGAGATGTTGAGGTGTACGTCGTCGGGGCGCACCCCGAGCCACCACATGGTCGACAGGTGTCCGACCGGGTACGAGACGTGGGTGTGCTGCACGAGCTTCGGGCGGTTCGTGGTGCCCGAGGTGAAGTAGAGCAGGGCGGTGTCGGACGCGGGGGTGGGTCCGACCGGCTCGAAGGTGGCGGGGGCGTCGGCCGAGTCGTCGAAGCGCTCCCACCCCGCGGGGATGCCGTCGCCCACACCGATGCGCAGGATGCCGGGGTCGAGGGTCAGGAGCCGGTCGCCGAGGGTTCCGAGGGTGATGACGGCGCGGGCGCGGCCGTGGTCGACGCGGTACTCGAGGTCCGATGCCGACAGGAGCGTGGACGTGGGGATCGACACCGCGCCGATCTTCGTGATCGCCAGCATCACCTCCCACAGCTCGATCGTGTTGTTCAGCATCACGATCACGTGGTCGCCGCGTCGGAGGCCCAGGCCGGTGAGCCAGGCGGCGACCTGGTCGGAGCGTGTCGAGAGTTCGCCGTAGGTCCAGGTGCGCAGGCTCAGGTCGGCTTCGACGATCTGCACCGCGGGACGATCCGGCTTCTCGGCGGCGACCACGTCGAACCACTCGAGGGCGAAGTTGAACTCGTCGACCTCGGGCCAGGCGAACCCTGCTCGCGCGGCTGCGTAGTCCGTCGCGTGGGCGAAGAGGAAGTCCCGCATCTCGCGGATGCTCTGCGTGGCGGCGGTCGCGCTGCGGCTCATGGTGCTCCCTTGCTCGCGTGTTCCATCTTGTCGCGTGTTCCATCTTGTCGCGTGCGAGTGCAGAAACGCGCCTGACAGCCCCGTCCCCGGCGCACTTTTGATCCCGCAACCGGCGGGGGACGGGGACGGGACGGGGACGGGACGGGGGGTCAGCGGGGGAGG
>NZ_JRKC01000096.1:0-58653 GCF_000800925.1 Microbacterium sp. ZOR0019
CAGGCGGCGTACCGGGCGCGGGAGTGCCGGGCGCGGGAGTGCCGGGCGCGGGAGTGCCGGGCGCGGGTGCTAGCGCAGAAGACCCAGGCTCGCGAGAGCCTGACGGATCAGGGTGCCTCGACCGTTCTCCATCTCGGCCGCGACCGCGTCGGATCCTGCGGCCTCCGGCGAGAACCAGGTGACCTCGAGCGCGTCCTGACGCGGCTCGCACGTTCCGGTGACGGGCACGACGAAGGCCAGCGACACGGCGTGCTGCCGATCGTCGTGGAAGGCGCTGACACCGGGGATCGGGAAGTACTCGGCCACCGTGAACGGCAGCGGCTGCGGCGGGAGCAGCGGGAAGGCCATCGGGCCCAGGTCGTTCTCCACGTGTCGGAAGAGCGCCTCGCGGATCGTCTCCCCGAAGCGCACACGTCCGGAAACGATCGTGCGCGTCATCTCCCCCATCGGGGTGGACCGCAGCAGGATGCCGATCTCGGTCACCTGGCCGGAGCCGTCGGTGCGCACGGGGATCGCCTCGACGTAGAGCATCGGCAGTCGCCGCCGCGCCTCCTCCAGCTCGAACTCGCTCAGCCAGCCGGGGTTCGCATCCGGAGCCGGCGGGTTCGCGTCTCGGAAAGCGCCGAGACCTTCGTCTTCGGGCTCCGGGTCGGGATCAGGTGTACGGACCGCCATGTGTCCTTTCTACCAGCCGCCTCCTCGGACCGACACCGGCCCCACGTCGGCGGCTGCTGGCAGGATGACGGTGTGAGCGAGAACCTGACGATCGACGACACCGCGACCCGATGGTCGTCCCTCGACCGCGGACGGATGCCGCTGCTGGTCCTTCTGCACGGCTACGGGGCCGACGAGCACGACCTCTTCGGGCTCACTCCTTATCTGCCGGAGGGCATCGCCGTGGCTTCCGTCGCTGCACCCCTCACGCCTCCGTGGCCGATGCCGGGCCGCTCGTGGTACCCGATCGAGGGGCTCGAAGGGCGCGCCCCCGAGGCCGTGACCGCTGCCGGGGAGGCCTTCCTGCAGTGGCTCGCCACGGCCGTCGGAGATGCCCCGTCGGTCGCTCTGCTGGGCTTCTCGCAGGGTGCCGCGGTGGCACTGCAAGCGCTGCGGCTCGCGCCCGAGCGCATCGACGCCGTGGTGGCGCTGAGCGGATACGCCGCACCGGGCGAGCTGCCGAACGACGAGGCGCTGACCGAACTGCGCCCCTCCGTGTTCTGGGGCCGCGGCACGAACGACGACGTCATCCCGACCGCACTGATCGACCACACGGCACAGTGGCTCCCCGCGCACTCCGAGCTTTCCGGACGGGTGTACACGGGTCTGACCCACAGCATCTCCGAAGAGGAGCTGGTCGACGTGCATCGGTTCCTGGCGAAGTGGCTCGAGCGGATCCTGTCGCCCTGATCAGCGCGGGGGCCGATCCCCGTCGGCATCCGGCTCGCCCGGGAGAGAGTCACCCTCCCCGTCCTCGGATTCCTCGCCCTCGGCCTCGTCCTCGGCAGGGCGGCGTGACGTGCCGCCGGACGTGATGGCGACCGAGAGCGCGATGCCGATCGCCATCCCGATCCCGATGCCGAGCGCCCAGTTCTGCAGCGCGGAGCCGAGGGACACGCCGATCGCCATTCCGAGTGCGAGGCCGACGCCCAGCCCCATCCGCGAACGGGACTCCTGGGGACTCGGACCTCGATCTGCCATGCCTCCACGCTACGCATCCCTGCGCACGGCGGCATCCCCCGCGCGACGGATGCGCGACACGCCCGGGTTGCGCGGCACCGACACGCCCGGGTATCTTCGGGGAGTCCTGTCCGCCGTGTCTGGAAGTCCTTTGATCTGATCCGTCGCCTCCGCGCCTCTCTTCCCGCGCGCTGACCCGACGATCGCCGACTCCACGGCAGACCCGCTCCTCCGCGACCTGTGACTCCACACGTCCGGCCGGTGCTCGGTGTCAGTGCACCCTCGCACTCGACAGGAGACACCCATGTCAACACCCACTTCCCTTCACGCGTCGGTCACCCTCGACCGGCTCGCCTTCGCCTGGCCGGACGGCACGATCGCGCTCGACGGCGTCTCCGGCAGCTTCGGTTCCGGTCGCACGGGCCTGGTCGGTCGCAACGGCGCCGGCAAGTCCACACTGCTGCGGCTGATCGCCGGTGAGCTCGACCCCACCTCGGGCATCGTCACGGCGTCCGGCGATGTCGCGTATCTCCCGCAACAGCTGACGCTCGATGTCGACCGTCGGGTCGCGGAGCTTCTCGGCGTCTCCGCGGCGCTCGACGCCGTCCGGGCGATCAGCGCAGGCGACATCGACCCCGCGCACTTCGACGCCGTCGGCGACGACTGGGACATCGAGGCGCGCGCCGAGGCCTCGTTGGCGGAAGCCGGCCTCGCGCCGGAGTTCCTCGACCGCAGGGTCGGCGAGCTGTCCGGCGGCGAAGCGGTCCTGGTCGCGATCGCCGGCATCCGCCTGCGCCGCGCGCCGATCACGCTGCTCGACGAGCCGACCAACAACCTCGACCGTGACGCCAGGGCGAAGCTCGGCACGATGGTGCGCGCCTGGAAGGGCACGCTCATCGTCGTCAGCCACGACCTGTCCCTGCTCGAGTTGATGGACGACACCGCGGAGCTGTACGCCCAGACGCTCAGTGTGTTCGGCGGACCGTACTCGCAGTGGCGCGCCTGGCTGGATGCCGAGCAGGATGCGGCGAAACAGGCCGAGGTCACCGCCGCCCAGGCGTTCCGCAAGGAGAAGCGCCAGCGGATCGAGGCCGAGGTGAAGCTCGCCCACCGCGCACGCACGGCGAAGAAGGCCGAGATCGAGAAGCGGGTCCCGAAGATCATCGCCCACGGCCGCAAGATGGCGGCCGAGGTGTCGGCCGGCAGGCTCCGCACCGAGGTCGGGGCGAAAGAGGATGCCGCACGGTCGGTGCTCGACGACGCCGGGAGACGCGTGCGCTCCGAGGCGTCGATGAAGATCGAGTTGCCCGATCCCGGGATGTCGCGCAGCCGCCGGATCGCGACGATCGGCGATCACGAGCGGGCCTGGGTGATCCAGGGCCCCGAGCGGGTGGCGTTGATCGGGCGCAACGGTGCCGGGAAGACGACCCTGCTGGAGCGGTTGGTGGCCGGCGGCGTTCACAACTCAGGAGAAACGGCTCCCCTCGAGGCGCCGAGGGCGGAGGAAGGCGGATCCGAGACGGAAGTCCTGAGTTCTGAACGCCCGAGCCTGCATGCCGAGGCCCACACCGACCTGGTCGGCTACCTGCCGCAGCGGGTCGACGGTCTCGACGAGAAGCGCTCGGTGTTCGAGAACATCGCCGCCGCGGCGCCGCACGTACCGGAGAAGGAACTGCGCAACCGCCTCGCCCGGTTCCTCATCCGAGGGGCCACCGCGGAGCGCCCGGTGTCTTCCCTGTCCGGTGGCGAGCGCTTCCGCGTCGCGCTGGCGACGCTGCTGCTCGCCGACCCCGCCCCGCACCTCGTGGTGCTGGACGAGCCGACGAACAACCTCGACCTCGACACGGTCGACCAGCTCGTCGACGCCCTCCGCGCCTACCGCGGTGCGGTGCTCGTGGTGAGTCATGACGACGCGTTCCTGCGGCGGCTCGACCTCGACCTCACCCTCGAGATCGACGGGGACGGTGCGCTGCGGGAGGTCTCGCTGGAGCCCTGACGCGTGGGAGGACGGCCCGGATGTCCCCGGCCTCGACGAAGATGGAGACATGAGCGATGTGCTCGACCGCTTCACCCCGGCCACACAGGACTGGTTCCGGGGTGCGTTCCCCGCGCCCACGCCGGCCCAGGCGGGTGCGTGGGAGGCGATCTCCGCCGGGAAGCACGCTCTGGTCGTGGCGCCCACGGGCTCCGGAAAGACGCTGTCGGCGTTCCTGTGGTCGATCGACAGCGTCTTCCGAGAACGCACGTCCGAGGCCGCGCTCCCGGCGAAGGGCGAGCCTCGAACCCGCATCCTCTACATCTCCCCCTTGAAGGCACTGGGCGTCGACGTCGAACGCAATCTGCGCTCCCCGCTGATCGGCATCGGCCAGTCCGCGCGCCGCCTCGGTGTGCCCGCGCCCGCGGTCACGGTGGGAGTGCGTTCGGGCGACACCACGTCGAGCGACCGCCGCAAGCTGGTGTCGGATCCGCCCGACATCCTGATCACCACCCCCGAGTCGCTGTACCTCATGCTCACAAGCCGCGCGGGCGAGACGCTGCGGGGCGTGCACACCGTGATCATCGACGAAGTGCACGCCGTCGCCGCCACCAAGCGCGGCGCGCACCTGGCCGTGAGTCTCGAACGCCTCGACGCGCTGCGCCGCACGAACGGCATCGAGACACCGGCACAACGGATCGGCCTCTCGGCCACCGTGCGTCCGATCGACGAGGTCGCGCGGTTCCTCGGCGGGTCGGCTCCGGTGGAGATCGTGGCACCGCCGGCGTCCAAGACCTTCGAACTCGGGGTCGTCGTACCGATGGACGACATGACCAATCCGCCGCCCCCGCCCGGTGTCGCGGGCGAGACCGTGGATGCGGAGTACACAGAAGTCACGGGCTCGGTCTGGCCGCATGTGGAGGAGGCGATCGTCGACCGCATCCTGCAGAACAACTCGACGATCGTGTTCGCCAACTCGCGGCGCCTGGCCGAGCGGCTCACAGGCCGTCTCAACGAGATCCACTCCGAGCGGATCGGCGTCGAGCTGCCCGCAGCGACCGTCCCTGCGGCCATGATGGCGCAGGCCGGAGCCACGGCCGGCGCCGACCCCGTGCTCGCCAAGGCACACCACGGATCGGTGTCGAAGGAGCAGCGCGCCCAGGTCGAGGAAGAGCTCAAGTCGGGCGTCCTGCGCTGCGTCGTCGCGACGAGCAGCCTCGAACTCGGCATCGACATGGGTGCGGTCGACCTCGTGATCCAGGTCGAGGCCCCGCCGTCGGCGGCTTCCGGCCTGCAACGCGTCGGACGCGCAGGACACCAGGTGGGCGAGATCAGCCGTGCCGCGCTCTTCCCCAAGCACCGCGGCGATGTGCTGCACACCGCGATCGTCACCGAGCGGATGCTGGCGGGGAAGATCGAGGCGATCCAGGTGCCGCGCAATCCGCTCGACATCCTCGCCCAGCAGACCGTCGCGGCGAGCGCCCTCGGTGCGATCAGTGTGGAGGAGTGGTTCGAGACCGTCCGTCGTTCGGCACCGTTCCAGTCCCTCCCGCGTTCTGCGTACGAGGCCACGCTCGATCTGCTCGCCGGACGCTTCCCGTCCGATGAGTTCGCCGAGCTGCGTCCGCGACTCGTCTGGGACCGCGACGCGGGGACGCTGACCGGGAGGCCCGGCGCGCAGCGCATCGCGGTGACCAGCGGCGGGACGATCCCCGACCGCGGACTGTTCGGGGTCTTCGTGGCCGGCGAGACCACCGGTGCCCGCGTGGGCGAGCTCGATGAGGAGATGGTCTACGAATCGCGGGTGGGCGACGTGTTCACGCTCGGCACGACCAGTTGGCGGATCGCCGAGATCACCCACGACCGTGTCAACGTGATCCCCGCCTACGGACAGCCCGGCAAGGTACCGTTCTGGCACGGCGACGGCATCGGCCGGCCGTTCGAGCTCGGCGAGGCGCTCGGCGCCTTCGCGCGGGAGGTGTCGACGGCACCTCCCGAGAAGGCGGCACAGCGACTGATCGATGCGGGCCTCGACGAGCAGGCTCGAGAGAACCTCCTGGCGCACCTCACGGAGCAGCGCGAGGCGACGGGCACGCTCCCCACCGACCGCACGCTCACGGTGGAGCGAGGTCGCGACGAGGTCGGCGACTGGCGGGTCATCCTGCATTCCCCGTACGGCATGAAGGTGCACGCGCCCTGGGCTCTGGCGATCAACGCCCGCGTACGCGAACGCCTGGGCGTCGAGGGATCGGCGGTCGCGAGCGACGACGGCATCATCGTGCGGATCCCCGACGCGGAGGCGGAGCCGCCGGGCGCCGAACTGTTCGTGTTCGAGCCCGAAGAGCTGGAGCACATCGTGACGGAGGAGGTGGGCGGCTCGGCCCTGTTCGCCTCCCGCTTCCGCGAGTGCGCGGCCCGCGCGCTGCTCATGCCCCGCATGAACCCGAACAAGCGCACCCCGCTGTGGCAGCAGCGGCAGCGGTCGGCGCAGTTGCTCGAAGTGGCCAGGCGCCACCCCACGTTCCCCGTGATCCTCGAGACGCTGCGCGAGGTGCTGCAAGACGTCTACGACCTCCCCTCCCTGCGCGCCCTCGCGACGTCGATCGCCGACCGCCGGATCCGCCTGGTGGAGACCGAGCCCGGCCAGCCGTCGCCCTATGCCCGCGATCTGCTGTTCGGCTATGTGGGCGCGTTCATGTACGAGGGCGACTCGCCCCTCGCCGAACGCCGGGCAGCCGCGCTGTCGGTCGACCCTGCGCTCCTCGGCGAGCTGCTGGGCACGGTGGAACTGCGTGAACTCCTCGACCCCGAGGTGCTCGTCCAGTTCGAGCGCGAGGCCCAGCGGCTCGACCCCGACCGTCGCGCGCGTGGCATCGAGGGCGTGGCCGATCTGCTGCGCATGCTCGGGCCGCTCGATGCAGAGGAAGTGGCCCTGCGCCTCGACCCGGAGAGCGTGCCCGGCGCAGCGGGCGACACCGTCGGGGCGGATGCCGCCGCCGCGCTGCTGGGCGACCTGGTCGCGGCCCGGCGCGCGATCCCCGTGACGGTCGGCGGGATGAGCCGTGTCGCCGCCATCGAGGATGCCGGGCGACTGCGCGATGCGCTGGGCGCCGCACTCCCGACGGGGATCCCGGTCGCGTTCCTCGAACCCGTCGCCGATCCGCTGGGCGATCTCATCGCCCGGTATGCCCGCACGCACGGCCCGTTCACGACGGACGCCGTCGCCACCCGGTTCGGACTCGGCGCCGCGGTCGCCCGTCATACGCTTCAGCGCCTGGAGACCGCGGGGCGCCTCACCAGCGGGTACTTCCTCCCCGAGGCCGCCGGGAGCGGCGACGCGATCGAGTGGTGCGACGCCGAGGTGCTCCGCCGACTCCGCATGCGCTCGCTCGCCGCGATCCGCGGATCCGTCGAACCGGTCTCCCCCGAGGCCTACGCCCGTTTCCTCCCCGACTGGCAGCACATCGGTCGCCCTCTCGAAGGCGTCGACGGCGTGCTCGCCGTGATCGAGCAGTTCGCGGGCGTGCCGATCCCTGCGAGCGCGTGGGAATCGTTGGTGCTGCCCTCTCGCGTGCGCGACTACACGCCCGCCCTTCTGGACGAGCTCACGGCAGCCGGCGAGGTGATCTGGTCCGGCCACGGCACGCTCCCGGGACGCGACGGCTGGGTGTCGATGCACCCCGCCGATCTCGCGCCGTTCACGCTGCCGGAGCCCGATGCCGAGATCGCCTCCGATTCCTTGGAGTCGCGGATCCTCCTCGCCCTCGACGTCGGCGGCGCGTACTTCGCAGGGCAGCTGAAAGACATGGCGGCCGCCGAGAACGAGCAGTCCGTCCTCGAAGCGCTGTGGTCGCTGACCTGGTCGGGCCACGTGACCAATGACACCTTCGCGCCGATCCGCTCGCTGCTCGCCGGCGGCTCGCAGGCGCACAAGGTGAAGCGCCGCGCCCCCCGCGCCCGCACCTACCGCGGTGTGTCCTTCACCGGTTCCGCCGCGCCGAGGCCGCCGTCGATCGGAGGCCGATGGTCGTTGCTGCCTCCCGTCGAGAAGGATGCTTCCCGCCGGGCCACCGTGACCGCGGGTCTCCTCCTCGATCGCTACGGTGTCGTCACCCGCGGTGCGGTCCAGGCGGAGGGCCTCCCCGGCGGCTTCGCCCAGGCATACCGCGTGCTGGCGGGCTTCGAAGAGGCCGGGCACTGTCGTCGTGGCTACGTGATCGAGAAGCTCGGGGCCGCCCAGTTCGCCGCGTCCGGAACGGTCGATCGTCTGCGCACCTATGCGGGACTCGCCGATCCGCCCCCACGCGATGCCGTGACCCTCGCCGCCACCGACCCCGCCAACCCCTACGGTGCCGCTCTCGGCTGGCCCAAGCTCGACGGGGTCTCGCACCGCCCGGGGCGCAAGGCCGGCGGGCTCGTGGTCCTCGTCGACGGAACACTCGTCCTCTCCCTCGAGCGCGGCGGACGCACGGTGCTGGCGTTCAGCGAAGACGGCGACGTGCTGCGGGCCGCGGCCACCGATCTCGCGGCGACCGCACGCGCACGCCGGCTCGACACCCTCACGGTCGAGAAGATCAACGGCGAGGGCGTGTACGGCACCGAGCTCGCCCTCGCCCTGCAGGAGGCGGGGTTCGTGGCGACGCCCCGCGGCTACACCCTCCGCAAGGTCACCTGAACGATGCACCTACGCTGGAAGCCATGATCCGAGAGTTCGCCACCGGCGTCCGCACGCTGTTGCACGGGTTCGGGCTGTGGCGCACGCGCCCCGGGCTCATGATGCTCGGTCTGATCCCTGCGATCATCGCGGTCCTGATCCTCGCCGCAGCGCTGATCCCGCTCGTGATCGGCATGCCTTCGGTCTCCGCGTGGCTCACGCCGTTCGCGGAGGGATGGATCGAGCCGTGGAAGGGCCTGTTGCGCGCGGCCGTGGGCTTCGTGGTCGTCGCAGCCGCCCTCGCCCTCGCCAGCGTGGTCTTCAGCGCACTGACGCTGACCATCGGCGACCCGTTCTACCAGCGCATCTGGCACGCCGTCGAGGGCGATCTCGGTGATGCTCCCCCTGCCGACGGCGGCAGCTTCTGGACCACGATCGGCGAGGGGCTGCGTCTCGTGGTGCTCGGCATCCTGATCGCGATCCTGGTCCTCCTGATCGGCTTCCTCCCTGCCGTGGGGGGATTCCTCGGCGCGATCGCGGGTGTGGTGCTGACCGGCCGACTGCTGGCGCGCGAACTCACCGGGCGTGCCTTCGACGCTCGTGACCTCAGCCCGGCCGACCGTGCCGCCCTGTTCTCGGGCAGCCGGGCGCGGGTGCTCGGTTTCGGCGTCGCCACCCAGCTCTGTTTCCTGATTCCCGGTGGTGCCGTCGCGGTGATGCCGGCTGCGGTCGCCGGCAGCACCGTGCTGGCGCGCGACATGCTCGCTCGTGCCGCCGTCACGGCCTCCCCTCACCCCCCGCTGCTCCCGCCTCCACCCGCGCCGTCCGAGGCTCCCTGATGCCCGAGGGCGACACGGTCTTCCGCACGGCGCGACGCCTCGACGAGGCTCTGGCCGGGTCCGAGGTGACCCGGTTCGACCTTCGTGTCCCCCGCTTCGCCACCCTGGATCTGACCGGTCAGCGGGTGCACGCGGTGGTACCCCGGGGCAAGCACCTGCTCGCGCGCATCGGCGACAGCACCCTGCATTCCCATCTGCGCATGGACGGGGCGTGGTTCGTCTACCGCCACGGCGAGAAGTGGCGGCATCCGGCCTTCAAGGTCCGCGCGCTCATCGGCACGGCCGACCGTGAGGCCGTCGGTGTCGATCTCGCCGAGATCGAGGTCGTCCCGACCCGCGACGAGGAACAGCTGGTGGGGTATCTCGGCCCGGACCCGCTCGCCGATGACTGGGACGCAGACGAGGCGAACCGGCGGCTCGGTGCCGACGCCCGCAGTATCCACGTCGCCCTCCTCGACCAGCGCAACGTCGCGGGATTCGGCAACGAGTACGCTGCAGAACTCCTGTTCCTCCGGGGGATCCTGCCGACGACGCCGACGCCGGAGGTCGATGTCTCCGCTCTTCTCGACCTCGGTGTGCGCACCATCCGCGCCAACCGCGACCGCCGCAGCAGGACCTTCACGGGCATCGATCGACCGGGTCAGGGCACCTGGGTCTACGGCCGCGCCGGGCGCCCCTGCCGACGCTGCGGCACCCTCATCCGACGCGGCGAACAGGGCGCGGATCCGACACGCGAACGCGTGACCTTCTGGTGCCCGTCGTGTCAGCGCTAGTCACTCGCCGTCGGTGACGAGCACGGGCCTGGCGTTCGGCGGAGGGGTTCCGACCTCCGCAACGGTATGGCCGCTGCAGGCCGCGCTCGTCAGGGTCGCCTTTTCGATGTTCGACACGACGAACCAGCGCATCGCGTCGCGCAGCAGGCACCACCCGACGAGGTACCACTGCCCGTTCGTGGAGGCGAACATCACGGGCTCCACTTCCCTCGTGGTCGTGGCCCCGACGCGCGACGTATAGCGGATGCGGACCGTACGCTGCGCGGACATCGCCTCCTCCAGGACCGATCGGACGGTGCGTGAGGACGAGGGCGCCCCCGCCACCCAGATCCGACGTGCGAGGTCGGCCGCGCGGCCGCGCGTGGCGGGATCGAGGACGTCCAGGATCTTCCGGACCCCGGCCGAAGCCAGATCGGCGTACGGGGCGTCGGACGCCGCGGAGACAGCCGCCAGGAGCGCCACCGCCTGGGCCGGCGAGAGGGTGATCGGCGGCAGATTCGCGCTCGGAGCCAGACCGTAGCCTCCTCCGGGTCCGGGTCTCGACCAGACGGGCGCGCCACTGCTCGCCAAGGCGGTGAGGTCTCGCTTGACGGTTCTGACGGACACCTCGAACTCCGCCGCCAGCCGCTCGGCCGGGTAACCCCTGGTTCCGCCGCGACGCAGCATCTCGGACAGCGCATGAAGTCGTTCGCTCCGCCTCACTCTGCACACTCCGATGAATTCATGACAGAAATAGTGCCATACAGCTGTCCGCACACAGTGCGAGCATCGGGTCATGACGACAGCATCGAGTACTCCGACCATCCTCCTGATCGCGGGCCACTGGCTCGGCGCGTGGGCCTGGGACGAGGTGCGCGCGCACCTGGCGGCGGACGGATCGGACGCCATCGCGCTCACGCTCCCCGGCCTGGACCCGGATGACCCCGACCGTTCCTCACGGACTCTCGACGAGCAGGCGGCGGCGATCGAAGCGGCCGTCCTGCGCTCCGGAGCCACGGCGGAGCAGCCGGTCGTGCTCGTCGGGCACAGCGGAGCCAATGCCCCGGTCAGCATCGTCCTCGATCGGCACCCCGCGTTCGTCCGCCGTGTGGTGTGGGTCGATTCCGGCCCGGTCGCGCCGGGAAACGTGTTCGCACCGGACCTCCCGGAGACGGTGGAGGCGCTGCCCCTGCCACCGTTCGACGTTCTCGGACAGCAGGCCAGCATCGAGGGCCTGAGCACCGCGATGCTCGACCGCTTCCGCGAACGGGCGGTCCCCGAGCCGGGACCCGTGCTCCGAGCTCCGGTGCCGCTCTCCGACGATGCGCGCCGCCGGATCCCCACCACCATCGTCTGCTGCTCGATCCCGAGCGCGCAGCTGCAGGAACTCGCCCGCGCCGGACATCCCATGTTCGCCGAGGTCGACGCACTCGAGAATCTGGAGCTCGTGGACCTGCCCACCGGCCACTGGCCCATGTGGAGCCGTCCCGCGGATCTCGCAATGGCGATCCGCGACGCGGTCTCGCGCGTGGGCTGAGCACCGCGGACACCGAGGACATCCATCCGAGGGAATGAATCCACCCCTGCCGTGGTTGTTGATATATCCGGAAGAGACTCCGGAGCACGGGAGGAATCGTGGGTAAGAACTACGTCGACATCGAGAACGACCAGGGAGCGACGCTGCGGTACCGCAAGCACGCGAACGGTCGGGGTCTCGTCGCGCATGGCGCGAAGGTGCATCCGAAGGCGCACATCGAGGCGGGTGCCTACATCGAACCGGGCGCGCGCGTCGGCGCCGGGGCGACCATCGCCCGCGGCGCCTGGATCGACGAAGACGCCGTGGTCGGGGAAGGCGCGTTCGTCGACGCGCACGCGCACATCGGCCAGGGTGCCGCGATCGGCGACCACGCCTACGTGGGTGTCCGCACCGATGTCGGCGCCGGAGCGCGCATCATCCGCGGCGCCAGGATCGGCGACGACGAGACCGTCGCGGCCGGGCTCACCATCGCGACGGATCAGAAGGGGCTGTGGCTCGCGGCCTGACGGGGTGACAGCCGGGCCGTCACGACTACAGCAGGCGGCGCTCCGACGCCCACGCGGTGAGTTCGTGGCGGGAGGAGAGCTGCAGCTTGCGCAGCACGGATGACACGTGCGTCTCGACCGTCTTGATCGAGATGAAGAGCTCCGAAGCGACCTCCTTGTAGGCGTAGCCGCGGGCGATCAGCCGCATGACCTCCTGCTCACGCGCGGAGAGGCGATCCAGTTCGTCGGTCGCCGTCGCGGTCTCACCGGCGACCGCTCCGAAGGCGTCAAGAACGAACCCGGCGAGCCGCGGTGAGAAGACCGCATCCCCGTCCGCCACGGCGTGCACGGCGCTGCTGACCTCGATGCCCGATGACCCTTTGGTGATGTAGCCGCGGGCGCCCGCCCGGATCACGCGCACGACGTCGGCGGCAGCATCCGAGACGCTGAGCGCGAGGAACCGCGCCGCCGTGGCCGACCCGCGGATCACCGCTTCTCCGCCCGCGGCATCGTCGCCACTCCCACCCGGCAGGTGCACGTCGAGCAGGACGACGTCCGGCTGTGTCTCCGCGATCACGGCGATCGCGGACGGCACGTCCGCCGCCTCGCCGACCACGTCGACACTCGCATCGAGGTCGGCACGCAGGCCGGAGCGGAAGATCGAGTGGTCGTCGACGATCACGACGCGGATGCTCTCAGGCATGGTCGTCCTCCCGGGTGGGGATCGGTCGCCCCGCCGCCCGGTCGTACGGCGGGGCCGCCAGAATGCTCAGATGCACTTCGGTCCCGTTCGCGTCGCTGCGGACCGCTCCGGTACCACCGGCACGACGCATCCGGCCGATGATCGACTCCCGTACCCCGAGGCGATCGCTCGGCACATCGTCGAGGTCGAAGCCCTCACCGCGGTCCCGGATGAAGACGTCGACGCCCGCGGCGCTCCCCTCGATGTACACCGAGATGTCCCCGCCGGCATGCCGCGCGGCGTTGAGGATCGCCTCTCGGGCCGCCGCCGCGAGTTCCCCGCTGGCGCGCTCGGTGGACAGGCCCGCCGACACGACGTCGATGCGCACCGGATAGTCGAGCTCGAGGGCTCCCGCGTAGTCACGCAGATCCGTCGGGAGGTCGCTGTCGGCCGGTGCGTCGCCGTCGTACAACCATGCGCGCAGCTCGCGCTCCTGCGCCCTGGCGAGGCGGGCCGCCTCGCTGGAGGCTCCTGCCCTGTTCTGGATCAGCGCCAGCGTCTGCAGCACGGAATCGTGCAGGTGCGCGGCCATCTGGCTGCGCTGCTCCTCGCGGATGCGGCGCACCCGTTCGCCGGACAGTTCGCGCCATCGCGGGATGAGGGCCGAGGAGATCACCGCAGCGAGCCCGGCGAGAGGGAGGAGCACGAGCGCCACCCCCGAGCGCGCGACGGGCCAGGAGAGCAGCACGGTGAACAGCAGGGCGAGCAGCACGAGAGCCAGGATCCGGACGGTCATCGTGTGTCGCGGTCCGCGCGCGGTGTCGGTGCGATCGATCAGGGTCGCCCAGAGCCCGGCGCCCGTCGCGAAGCCCACCGTGCCACCGACGACGACCGCGGCGAGATCGGGCGGGATGGATCCACTCAGCCAGTCACTGCCGCCGCGCCAGGCCAGCACGATGAGGATCCCGACACCGGCGGGAGCGAGCAGCAGCCAGGCGACCGGTACGCGTCTGGTCGGGGCCTCCTCCCCCTCGCTCCACGGCGTGAAGGCCCAGCACCAGGCGTAGAGGAGGATGCCGGCGCCGCCGCACAGCGTCAGCGCGAGGAACAGCGCTCGCACCAGCCCCACCCGCACGCCCAGGTGTCGCGCGAGGCCCGCACTCACCCCGGCCACCAGGCAGTCGCGATCACGGGTCAGCGGCGGGCGCGGCGCAGCGATGGGCGCTGATCGCGCGGGAGCATGCGCCGAAGAGGACATGTCGCCCATCCAATCATCCGCATGGGCGCTCCGGGTCCTCCCCTGGCCAGAATCAGGGGCCACTCAGGGGTTCCCCCCATGGCAGGGGCCCGACGGATGACGCCAGGATCGAAGCATGACGATTCCGACTGCACCCCCGCCTCCTGCCGACCAGGCCACTCCGGCCGTCGGCGCACCGGGCACCGGCATCCCCCGCGGAGCCGAACGCTTCCTCCTCTGGGTCGCCGGCCTCGGTGTCGCCCGGTCCGAGGGCTGGCTGGGCGGTGTCGCCGCGGGGATCGCTGCCCGGCTGCGCATCGATCCGCTGATCGTCCGCGGGATCCTCGTGGTCGCGGCGCTCTTCGGCCTGCCGGTGATCTTCCTGTATGCCGCGGCCTGGGCGCTGCTGCCCGACATCGACGGACGGGTCCACCTCCGCGATCTGTTCCGCCGCGACTATCAGCCGGCGCAGTGGGGCATCCTCGCGATGGCCGTCATCGGTCTCTTCCCGACCGCACCACTGGCCGGACGTCTCTTCGGACTCGGCTACGACGGGTGGTCGGCTCTCTCCGTCGTCAGCTGGATCGTCGGGCTCGTGCTCGTCGCCGGTCTGCTCTTCCTGATCGTGCGCGCCATGCGCCGCACCCCGGGTGCTTCCGCGCCGGATCTGCCGATGGCTTCCGCAGATTCGGCGGCCCCGGCCGCACCCGACCCCCTCAGCGATTCGGGTACCGCTGAGGGGGCGGATGCCACTCTCACCGATGAGGTCTCCGACACCGCGCTCGCCTTCACTCCCCCGGAACCGCCCGCCCCCCTCCCGCCCGGTTCACAGGACCCGACCGCTCTCGAGGCCTGGCGCGCCCAGCATGCGGCCTGGAAGGAACAGGATCAGGCGTGGCGCCGCCAGCAGCAGGACATCGAGCGGGCCGCCCGCGACCAGTTGCGTCGTGAACGCCAGGCCGAGGCTGCGGTGTTCGCGACCGAGGCCGCGGAGCGCCGACGCCTCCGCCGTGCCTCGAACCCCCGGGCCGGCTTCGCGTTCGCCGCGACCATCGTCGGCCTCGCGATCATCACGGGCTCTGCCGTCGGTCTCGTCACGGGCGGTGAGGCCCTCGGCGGCGCCCTGGGACTGCTCGCGGCGGCGCTCATCCTGGCACTCGGGATGATCGTGGCCGGGGCGTTCCGTCGGCGCAGCGGGTTCCTGGCCTTCGCGACCGTGGTGACGCTCATCGGCGGACTCGTCGCCGGCGCTTTCTCCGCCTTCCCGGGCGTCACGCTGGGCTACGTCGCGCTCGGCAACGACGAATCCGCGCATGTCCGGCAGCCCTTCGGCGATACGTTCCTCACGCTGAATCCGTTCGAGGATGGTGCGCGGTCGATCGTCGTGGACAAGGGATCCGGCAACACCTACATCGACGTCCAGTCGGGCGTCGAGCTCGATCTGCGCGCCGTCGTCGGGTCGGCGACCGTTTCGTGGACCCGAGTGGATGAGGAGACCGGCCAGATCACTGCGCACGGCACCTGGACTCCCGTGCGCAGGAACGGGGAGTCGATCGTCCTGCAGAAGGTCGCCGCTGAGGACACCGAGCCCACCCTCGTACAACCCGTCACGATCGATCAGACCAGCGGAGTGATCTCCGTCACCCTCTACGAGCCCGCGAAGGAAGACCAGTGATGAGTACGCCGACGATCGTCGAAGCCCCCTCCCCTCCCCGCACGCGCTGGGCCGCCATCATCTGGGGCCTCCTGTTCGCCGCGATCGCCGCGGTCGCCCTCTGGATGCTGGCCGACGCCGACCGGAGGGACACCGTCGCCGATGGGCTCCTCGCTCTGACGCCGACCACGATCGTCACGATCCTCCTCCTGACCGTGGGCGTGCTGATCCTGGTCGGGGGAGCCGCAGGGCTCATCCGCCGTGCGCAGCGGAAACTCGCGACGGCGACGGACCCCGCCACGCGGGCGGACGTGCCCGCCTCCCCCGCCGAGTAGCCTGGACCCCATGGCGAATCAGGGAAGGCGGCCCGGGAAGGGCGCAGGTCGAGGTACCCCTGTACGTCGCAACAAGGCCGCCCCCGCCGAGCGCTTCCCGCCGCAGAAGCCGAAGAAGAAGACGGCCAAGGTCGTCTTCGATGCCCCTCAGCCCGAGCCCGAGGCACCGCGTACCTTCCGTCTGGGCGCGGTGCCGGGCGCGACACCGGGCAAGTGGATCGACGCGTGGAAGCAGCGAATGCCGAGAGTGCCGCTCGAGCTCGTCCCGATCGAGGTCGCCACCCAGCGCGAGGCGCTCGACGGGATCGATGCGGCGCTGGTCCGTCTGCCGCTCACGGACGAGTCCCTGCACATCATCCCTCTGTACGACGAGGTGCCGGTCGTGATCGCCGCGGTCGACTCGCACCTGATGGCGGCCGAAGAGCTCTCCGCCGCGGATCTCGAGGGCGAGGTCGTGATCGGGCTGTCCGATGACGTGCTGGGCCCGCTCGACCTCCCCGGCACACTCCCGGCCGCCTTCGCCGCACTGCCGACCGGAGAGGCGATCGCCACGGCGGCCTCCGGCGTCGGCATCGTGATCGTCCCGATGTCGCTGGCTCGCCTGCACCACCGCAAGGATGCCGACCACCGCGTGCTCGTCGGCGGTCCGACGTCCACGGTGGCGCTGGTCTGGCCTCGCGATCGCACCACACCCGACGTCGAGACCTTCGTCGGCATCGTCCGCGGCCGGACCGCGAACTCCTCCCGGTGACCGCGTCGGCCCGGCTCCGCGCGCTCGTTAGAATCTCCTGATGGCCTCGCTTCTCTACGTGTGCGTGCGACCCGAGATCGGGGCGGCGGACGCCGAGCATGCGTCCTTCCGACGGGCGGTCGGCGTCGACGTCGTCGATCGACTCGACCTGCTGCAGACACCGCTGCACATCGAGCGTCTACGCGGATACCGCGGCGTCGTGGTCGGGGGCTCCCCGTTCAACGTCTCCGACACGGTGAAGTCCGCGGAGCAGCTGCGGGTCGAAGCCGACCTCCGCACACTGGCCGACGCGGCGATGGCCGCCGAGATCGCGGTGTTCTTCACCTGCTTCAGCATCGGTGTCGTGACCCGCATGCTCGGGGGCGAGGTCGTGACGGACACTCCCGAGCCCGCGAGCGCCACCGTGATCGATGTGACCGAAGCCGGCGCCGCCGATCCCGTCTTCGGGCCGAGCGGCCCCGCTCTCACCGTGTTCACGGCACACAAGGAGAGCTCGGCGAGCACCCCGCCCGGCGCGATGCTCCTGGCGACCAATGAGGTCTGCCCGGTGCAGGCCTACCGCGTGGGCACGCACCTGTATGCAGCGCAGTTCCATCCGGAGCCCACTCCCCGCGACTTCGCGGACCGGATGACCTTTTACCGCACCACCGGCTACTTCGACCCGGAAGAGTTCGACGCGGTGCAGCAGCAGGTGCTCGCCGCATCGGTCACCGAGGGCGCCGCGCTTCTGCGCCGCTTCGCCGAGACCTTCGCCTGACTCAGCCTCCCGCCGAATCCCGCAACAGGGACACGCGCTCACGCAGGTATGCCTCCAGGGGCATGTACCCGCCGGCTGCGCTCCACCGCACCGAGGGGACGCCGTCGACGAGCGCCAGCGGACCGGAGGAGCCGCCCGCATCCACGGCGTCGACGTCGATCACGCTCCATCCCACGTGGACGACGTCGCCCTCGTCGAAGCCACCCCGCAGGGCTTCGGCACGACGTTCGGCGCGTGCTCTGGCCGACTCGGCGGTGTAACCGCGGCGTCCGGGATCGGCCGCGCGGAGCACCTCGGCCGTGGCCAGCGCGTGCGTGTCGGTCAGCAGCAGCACACCCAGATGCCATGCTTCGCCGACCCGCACGATGCGGCGCGCGCGCCACCGGGAGACGCGCTGCTCGCCGAGCCCTTCCTTCGCGATGCCGTCGAGGCTCTGCACCGTACGGGTCAGGAGCGCCGACGCACTCGTCACAGCTCCCCCTGCACAGCGTCGCCCGCACGGGCGGGCCCGACGACGTCGGCGCGATCCCCGCGCAGGGTCATCCCGATCAGCGGATAGAGCAGCACCGAGAGCATGCCCGCTCCGACCAGTGCCGCCGCGGTGCCGGTGTCGAGCATCTTCTCGTCGACGCCGATCGCGGTGACCGCGACGATGATCGGCAGTCCGGTGGCGGCGAGGAGCCCGAGGGCCGCACGGTCGCGGACGCTCATCCCCACCGGGGCCGAGAGCTGCGCGGCCGCCCCGCGGATGGCCAGCAGCGCGATCAGGAAGATGGGCACCAGGGCGAGGGCCGTCGGCGAGGTGAGCAGGGCCTGCAGGTCGAAGGTCACGCCCGTGTAGAGGAAGAAGATCGGCACGAGGAATCCGAATGCGATCGCCTCGATCTTGCTCTCGACCTCCTCGGCGGATTCCTTCGGTGCCCGCGTCATGATGATGCGCCACACCGCTCCCGCGACGAAGGCGCCGAGCAGCATGTCGAGGTCGAGCATCACGCTCAGGCCGACCAGCGCCGCGATGAGCAGGATCACGAAGCGCACCCCGAACTGGTCGGACGTGTGCAGCGTCGCACGAACGATGCGGTGCAGCCGCCCGTGCGGCACACGGTGCGCGAGCAGCACCGCGAGCCCGGCCAGCACCACGAACGTCAGCAGGACGGCCGTGGCGATCGGTGTGGTGCGCGTGCTGAGGAAGATCGAGATCGCGATCAGGGGCAGGAACTCGCCGACCGCGCCGATCGCACTGATCGCACGACCGAACGGCGTGTCCAGCTCGCGGGCGTCGCGCAGGATCGGCATCAGCGTGCCGAGCGCGGTGGAGCTCAGCGCGATGCCGATCACGACCATCCCCTCGCCGGGGGCGAAGAAGAAGCCCAGGCCGATGCCCAGCAGAACGCTGAGGAGCCAGCCGAGGGAGGCGCGGGCGAGCGGTTTGCCCGCCACGGTCTTGAAGTCGATCTCGGTGCCGGCGACGAAGAACAGCAGCGCCAGACCGAAGTCGCTGAGCTTCTCCAGCAGGGGGCCCGGTTCGACCCAGCCGAGCACCGCCGGCCCCACGAGGATCCCGAGCACGAGTTCGAACACCACGATCGGCACCCGCACCACCGGGCGGACCCCACGGGCGAGCAGGGGCGCGGCGACGGCCAGCAGGGGGATCAGCACCAGGCCGAGATCGCTCGCTTCCACGATTCTCAGAGTAGCGAGTCGCCTCCCGCGATTCGCCCCCGGTGTGCATCCACGGCAGAATCGATGCACACCCTCGAGGAGCCTCCATGTCCCAGCCCGATACCGCCCGCCTGCTCATCGCCTGCGACGACCAGCCCGGGATCGTCGCCGCCGTGGCGGGCGTGCTCGCCCAGCACGGTGCGAACATCATCTCGCTCGACCAGCACTCGACGGATTCCGAGGGCGGACGCTTCTTCCAGCGCACCGTGATCCACCTCGATGGACTCGCCGCCGCACGCCCCGCGCTCGAAGCCGACATCGCCGTCGTCGCCGAACGCTTCGGCATGGAGTGGTCGCTGCACGACGTCGCCCGCCGCAAGCGCGTGGCGATCTTCGTCTCGAAGTACGACCACTGCCTGATGGAGCTGCTCTGGCGCACACAGCGTGGCCAGCTCGACATCGACATCACGATGGTGGTCTCCAACCACCCCGACCTGGCCGAGTCGGTCCGCTCCTTCGGCGTCCCCTTCGTGCACATCCCCTCGGGCGACAAGGCCGCCATGGAGGAGCGACAGCTCGAACTGCTGCGCGGGAACGTCGACCTCGTCGTGCTGGCGCGCTACATGCAGATCCTCACCGACGACTTCATCACCCGCCTCGAGGCGCCGGTGATCAACATCCACCACTCCTTCCTGCCCGCGTTCATCGGGGCGAACCCCTACGCCCGCGCCAAGGACCGCGGCGTGAAGCTGATCGGCGCGACCGCGCACTATGCGACGGCCGATCTCGACGAGGGGCCGATCATCGAGCAGGACGTCACGCGCGTGACCCACTCCGAGTCAGCGGCCGAGCTGCAGAGCCGCGGGGCCGATGTCGAGCGACTCGTGCTCGCCCGCGCCGTGCAGTGGCACGCCGAGGACCGTGTGATCGTGCACGGCAAGTCCACCGTCATCCTCTAGCGCCCGCTTCGGCCCTCTTCCGGTCGCACTTTCGCACGCTAAACCGCTGTTTTGGCGGAGAAAATGCGACCGGAGCGCAGGCAGAGAGCGGTCAGGAGGGGCGCGGCACGCCGGCGGCCAGCTCCGCGAACACCTCGGCGGCGCTGTCATGGCGTGCGAGCGGCGCCGCCTGCCCCATCCACAGCGACTGGAGCTCCCCGAGATTCTGCTCCCCCGCCGCGGCCCGGAAGCGTCCGGTGAGCCAGTTCTGCATCGGGAACGGTGCGATCGTGCCGCTCGCCTCGATCGCCCGCACCGCACGGTTGCGGGCGCCCCGGGCCAGACGACCGCTCATGGCACGGGTGAGCACCGTCTCCTCGGCGGCGGTCGCACGGATCGCGGCGCGATGCGCGGTCGTGGCCACGGATTCCGCCGTCGCGAGGAAGGCCGTCCCGACCTGCACGCCGGTCGCCCCCAACGAGAACGCCGCGGCGACTCCCCGTCGCTCGGCGATGCCCCCTGCCGCGATCACCGGCACATCCACCGCATCGACCACCTGCGGGACGAGCGCGAACGTGCCGACGAGCGAGTCCTCAGCCGGACGGAGGAACGACACCCGATGCCCGGCCGCCTCGGCACCCGTGGCGACCACCGCATCCACCCCGGCGTCGGCGAGCGCGACAGCCTCGGCGACGGTGGTCGCGGTACCGACGATGCGGATCCCCCGGCGCTGTGCCTCCTGGACCACCTCGGCCGACGGCACCCCGAACACCGTGCTGAGCACGGCGGGCCGGATCTCCCAGATCGCGTCGAGCTGCTCCTCGAGCGACGGGACGTACCGCTCCGGGCGCGCCGGGAGATCGATGCCGACCGCCTCGTAGAAGGGTTGCAGCGCCTGCGCGAACACCGTGTGCTGCGGATTCGGCTCGACCTCGTCGCCGGTGGGGAGCCAGATGTTCACCGCGAACGGACGATCGGTCGCCGCCCGCAGCGCCGCGCCGGTCGCACGGATGCGGTCGCCGTCGTAGCCGTAGAGTCCGAACGAACCGAGGCCGCCCGCAGCGCTGACCGCAGCCGTGAGGGCGGTCGAGGAGAGCCCGCCGAACGGACCGAGGATGATCGGATGCTCGATTCCGAACAGGGCGCGAAGGTCACTCATGATTCGACCGTACGCCCCGTCGGCTTTCGAATCGCGCACTGTGCGGCATAAGTGGCCGGGAGCGCACCATTCGCGCGATTCGAAAGCGGCGGCGGCCCCCGGTGCTACCCTCACAACAGGAAGGGAGCGCGCATGAGCGAGTGGTTCGGGCAGATGCTGAGCATCGTCGCGACCGCGCTCGGCCTCGTGTCGATGCCGGATGCCACGGCTCTCGGCCTCGCCGTCGCCCTGCTCGCGGTGACCGCACTCACCCTCGCGATCGTGCTGAGTGTGCGCCCGGAGGCCTCGACCGGTGCCCCGCATCCGTTGCGCGCCATCGACGTCGGCACCCTCCTCACGCAGAGTGATCCTGATGCCGCCGGGCATCCGCGCCCTCGGGCGCCGGGAGTCGCGACCGCCGCGTAGTCCGCTCTTTCGACGGGACCGCGCGGCCTTCGCCGACCCTTCCCGACACCTCGAACGGACACTTCCATGGACCCCTTTGCCTTTCCACCCCTCGCCGCCCTCCTCGACGCCGCCTACGGCGCGCTGACCGGGCTCTCCGACCTGCTCACCCCCATCGCCGGTGCCTCCGCCGCCGCTCTCGCCGTCGTCCTCGTCACACTGCTCGTGCGGGTACTGCTCATCCCCGTCGGCATCTCCCAGGCCAAGGCCGAGCAGACCAGGGCGCGTCTCGCGCCGAAGCTGCGCGAGCTGCAGCGCCGCCACAAGAAGAACCCCGAGCGCCTGCAGAAGGAGACGCTGGCGCTGTACCGCGCGGAGAACACGTCGCCGTTCGCGGGGATGCTCCCGGTGCTCGCACAGGCCCCCGTGGTCGGCATCCTCTACACGCTGTTCCTCCGGCCCGAGATCGCGGGACACCCGAACGAGCTGCTCGCGCACGACCTGTTCGGCGCACCGCTGGGCACGAGCCTGGTGTCGGCGCTGTTCGGGGGCACCGCGACACCCGCCACCTTCCTCGTGTTCGGGGTGCTGCTCGCGGTCATGCTCGCCGTCGCCGAGATCACCCGCCGCGTGTTCCGCCCGACGCCGGTCGACGGGGACGACTCACCCCTGAACTCCCCCACCCTGCTGCGCGTCGTCTCGGTGATGCACTACGCGACCGCGGTCTTCGCCGTGTTCGTGCCTCTCGCCGCTGCGCTCTACCTGACGGTCACGGTGGTGTGGACGCTCGTGCAGCGCGTGATCCTGCGCCGCCGGTACCCGCTGCCGGTCCCCGCGGTCAGTCGGGCAGCGGTATCGGTGCAGTGAACGGGCCGGAGGGACCGTCGTCGCGGCGTTCCCTCCGCACCCCGAGCGTGGTCCCGACGCTCGCGGCGATCACGAGGGCGACGGCGAGCATCCGCAGCGGCGTGGCGTCCTGGCCGAGGATGAGCCAGCCGGCGAGCGTCGCGAACGCCGGTTCGAGGCTCAGCAGCACACCGAACACGCGCTGCGGCAGACGGCGCAGCGCCGCGAGCTCGAAGCTGTAGGGGATCACGGACGACAGCACCGCGGTGATCGCAGCGAGCAGGAGCAGCTGCGGATCCATCGCCACCGTCGACGCGGCCGGGATGCCGACCGGGATGAGCAGGACGGCAGCGACTACGAGTCCCATCGCCAGGCCGCTGCTGCCCGGGATGAGGGAGCCGACGCGGGCGCTCATCCGGATGTACATGGCCCAGAAGCCCGCTGCGATCAGGATGAACAGCACACCGAGCGGATCGAGCGGCTCGGCACCGATCAGGCCGTCGATGCCCAGCACGATCATTCCGAGGAGAGCCACTCCGACCCAGACGAAGTCCGTGACCTTCCGGGTGAGCACGGCCGCGAGCACGAGTGGTCCGAGGAATTCGATCGCGACGGCGGGGCCCAGGGGGATGCGGTCGATCGCCGCGTAGAAGAAGCCGTTCATCGCGGCCAGCGAGACGCCGAAGAGCACCGCGGCGAACCACTGCGGGCGGGTCCACTTCCCGGGCCGCGGGCGCACGATGACGACCAGGAGGATCGCGGCGATCGCGACGCGCAGTGAGGTCACCCCCCACGGACCGAGCACCGGGAAGAGCTGGGCCGCGACGGCGGCGCCGAAGGGAAGCGAGAGGCAGGAGCCGATGACGAGCGCGACTCCGACGAGGGGACGGGACGCGGCCGGCTTCTGCACCCCCCAAGCTTAGGCGGCGGCTCCCCCTCGGTGCCGCCGCCTGAGCACGTGTCAGAGGCCCTTGCCGCCGGTGACCGCGATGACCGAGCCGGACGTGTACGAGGATTCCGCCGATGCCAGGTACACGTAGGCGCCGGCCAGTTCCGCCGGCTGACCCGCCCGACCCAGCGGAGTGTCGGCACCGAAGGTCGCCAGCCGCTCGGCATCCCATCCGGTCGCGGGGATCAGGGGTGTCCAGACCGGTCCCGGCGCGACGGCGTTGACGCGGATGCCGCGGGGTCCCGCCTCCTCGGCGAGCGCTTTGACGAACGCGATCTGCGCCGCCTTGGTCATGGCGTAGTCGATCAATCCCGGTGAGGGGTTGTAGGCCTGGATGGAAGCCGTCACGATGATGCTCGCTCCGGGCTGGAGGTCGGGGTAGGCCGCCCGCGCCGAGAACAGCATGCCCGCCAGGTTCGTGTCGAACACCCGACGCATGCGGTCCGTCTCCAGACTCCCGAAGTCGTCGATGTCGTGCTGATAGCCCGCGTTGAGCACGAGCACGTCGAGCCCACCCAACTCGCTCCGCGTGCGGGCGACGATGTCGGTCGCGAACGCCTCTTCTCGCAGGTCGCCTGCGAAGCCCACACCCGTGCGCCCCGTCTCGCGGACGAGGGCGAGCGTGTCCTCCGCGTCGTCCTGCTCCTCGGGCAGGTGCGCGATCGCGATGTCGGCGCCCTCCCGTGCGAAGGCGATCGCGACGGCCCGACCGATCCCGGAGTCACCGCCCGTGATGAGAGCACGGCGACCTTCCAGACGCCCGTGGCCGACGTAGGTCCCTTCGCCGTGGTCCGGTTCGGGGCGCGTCCGCTCGGTCAGCCCCGGCTGGTCCTGGTGCTGGTCGGGAAAGCCCTCTTCGCGGTGCGCGTGTCGGGGGTCGGTGATGTCGTCGGTCATGGCCGATCCTCCTCGTCTCGTCGAACGAGGCCCACACTTCCATCCTTGCCCGCCCGTGGTCAGGGGCTTGACATCCCGGGCTCGGAGCCGCGGTCGCGGCTCAGAGCGGAGGGGTGACCGGAACCTCACCGGCACCGGGCTCGTCGCCGGCCTCGGCGGGTTCGGGCACGAGGTACAGCCCGCTCGGCGCGTTCGCGGTGAAGGCGAGTGCCTCGATCCACGCCCGGTTGATGGAGGGCTGACGGCTGCCGAAGTACTTGAAGACGAGCGAGCTCCCCGGCTGGATCCACACCGTGGTGCGCCCGCCGCCGACGCTCGCATCCTCACGCCAGCTGAACGGGAAGGGCTCCCCGCGGCGAAGCTTCGCGGTGATGACGAGCTGAAGGTGGGTGAGGGCGCGATCCTCGATCTCGGTCTTCACGCCACCTTCGTAGACGAATTTACCCATGGGTGGTGCTCCTTGGTCGCTGCCGGGCCGAGACGACGGCTCACCTCATTCTCCCGTACTCGGGAGAAGGTTATCGCCTCCGGGTGCGGTCGACCGCGCGCTGGCGACTCGCTGCGCCGAAGTCAACCCCCTTCGGCGGAGCGACGGCAGGACCCTAGCCTCGGGACACGCGATTCGAGGAGGACTGCCATGAACGACCGACACATCGACGACCGCCCGGATGACGGATACACCCCCACGACCACGCATGCCGAATGGGGCGCGGGGAACCCTCGATTGCGCATCAGCCGAGACGACGAACGCACCGAATTCGCGCTCGAGGCCGACGTGGTGCGGATCGGGTCGGCCGAGGGCAACGAACTGCGCCTCCCCGAGACCGACCCCGTGCACGCGACCATCACGCACGACGACCGCGACGAGTACGTGCTGACCTTGAACGGCGAGGGCGAGACCAACGCGAGCCTGGGTGTGGACGCGACTCACACCGACGAGTCCTCCGAGACGCTGCGCACGGGCGCGCACTTCACGGCGGGGCCCTGGACGTTCGTGTTCGCACGCGACGAGTTCGCCGACCACGGACGTCCTTACGGGGGGCGCGCGGGTGGAGAGTACTCCGATCAGCCGCTGCAGCCGCCGCGTCCGGACTACGACGAGAGCGAAGAGCGATGACCACCACGCGCGAGCTCATGACGCCGAGTCCGCGCTGCATCGGCGTGAACGATTCGCTCCGCATCGCCGCATCCGTCATGGCCGAGCTCGACGTCGGCGCGCTGCCGATCTGCGGAGAGGACAGCCGCCTCAAGGGCATGCTCACCGATCGCGACATCGTGGTCGGTGCGGTCGCTCTGGGGATGGATCCCGAGACGACACCGGTCGAGGCGCTCGCGAAGGGGAAGCCTGTCACGGTGGGCGCGGACGACGACATCCGCGTGGCGTTGGAACGCATGCAGGAGAACCAGGTGCGCCGTCTGCCCGTGATCGCGGACCGCCGCCTGGTCGGCATCGTGAGCCAGGCGGACATCGCCCGATCACTCTCGGCGACCACGACGGGCAAGACCGTGGAGAGCATCTCCCGCTGAACCCAGACCCCGGATCCCTGACCCCGGAGGCCGGCGCGCAGGAGGCCGGCGCGCCGGAGGTTCAGCGCCCCGGGACGAGCCCGATCCGCAGCGGTGCCCCTGGCTCGGCTGCCTCCTCCAACGCCCTGTCGATCTCGAGGAGCCCACGGACCGCGCCGACGGCGTCACCGAAGGGATAGGCGCGACCGCGTCCGGCCAGGAAGCCGACCGCCTCCGCCAGCTCGGCACCCGTGTAGTTGTGGACACCGGCGACCGTCACGAGGCGCCGCACGATGCTCTCGGCGTCGAAAGCTACCGGGTCCGCGGGGAAGACGCTGCCGACGAGCACGACCGTGCCGCCGACCGCCACGCCCTCGAGCGCGTCGCGGACCGCGTGACCGGACGCCTCGATCACGACATCGGGTTCGCGGTCCACGACGGTCGCGCCGAATCGTGTCGCGAGCGTCCTCCGCTCCGGGTTCGGGTCGAGCACCTCCACCGTCGCGCCCTGTTCGACGGCGATGGCCGCGGCGGACAGCCCGACCAATCCCGCGCCGTGGATCCGCACGGCGGCGCCGTCGAGGTCCCGTCCCTGGGCAGCCCTGGCCACCGCTGCCCAGGCGGTCGCCGTGGCGCACGAGGCGGGAGCGAGCACTGCGGCGGGGAGCGCCTCCGGTACGCGGACGATCGCGGTGCCGGTGCGCAATTGCACGTGACTCGCGAAGGCGCCGGTGAGGTCGCCGTGGACACCGACCCGGTCGTGACCGTACTTGCCGAGGTCGCGGCACTTCTGCGGTATCCCGCGCAGGCAGCGGTCGCAGCTCCCACAGGAGACGGTCACCGACCACACCACGCGATCGCCGATGCGCAGCGGGGTGCCATCGACCCCGCTCGCTCCGGCGTCACCGGTCGCGATCACACGCCCGACGCTCTCGTGCCCGAGCACCAGCGGCACCGGGGCGGAGCGGCGCCCCTGCACGGTGTGGACATCGGAGCCGCAGATGGTCGACATCTCGACCGCGACCAGCACGTCGCCATCGGCGAGCGCCACTCCCGGCACCGCGATCGTCTCGTGCGGGTGTCCGGCGCCGATCCAGACCATCGCGGTCGCCGCCGGGCGCAGCGCGACGTCTCTGCGGTGCCCGGGAGGACGGATCAGCAGCGTTCCCATGTCACGGTCTCTCAGGAGGTCGTGACGAGCGGAAGCAGTTCGCGCTGGGCGAGCACTCCGCGCAACGCGGTGACGTCGGCGAGCACGGCATCGGCGCCCGCTGCGCTCAAGGCCGGCCGATCATGGGCACCGGTCAGCACACCGGCGACGAAGCCGGCGCCGGCCCGGCGTCCGGACTCGACATCGCTGACGGTGTCGCCCGCGACGGCGACCGCGGAGACCGACGAGGTCTGCGTGCGCAGCAGCGCCGTGAGCACGAGGTCGGGAGCGGGGCGACCGCGTCCGGCATCGATCGGCGACAGCGCGAGGTCGACGAGGCCGCGCCAACCGAGACCGTCGAGCAGGGCCTCTCGAGTGATCGGAGCGAAGCCCGTGGTCAGCGCGACCCGCAGTCCGGCGTCTTTGAGGCCCTGGATGGCGTCCGCCGCACCGGGGATCTCGGAGACGCCCTGCTCGGTGATGATCTCGGCGTAAGCGCCCTCGAAGGCCGCGGTCGCCCGTGCCGCGGCATCGGCATCGCCGCCGGAGAGGTGCGTGAAGACGTCGATCTTCGACTGCCCCATCGTCGCACGCACGTGGTCGAGTGCCTCCGCCCACGGCATCCGATCCGCGACGCCCGTGCGCTCGGCCGCGCGCTGGAACGCCTGCTCCACGACGCCGTCGTCGAGCACCGTGGTTCCCGCCATGTCGAGGACGACGAGTTCGAGGGGAGTGGTCATGTTGTTCCTTCCCTTGCTGCCGCCCATCCGAAGGCGGCGGTGAGATTGTGTTCCGCGAGACCCAGGCCCGTGGTCATCCCGATCCCGGTCGTGGCGGCGAGCACGAGCACACCGTCGTCGCCCCGATCGATCAGGAACTCCTGCCGACCCTTGGCGTACACGCCCTGCCAGCGTTCGATCACCCGCGGCGCCGGCGCATCGAACAGCGCTTCCGCCTCGGTGAGGAACGCGGTGAAGGCGGCCTCGGGCTGGAACGGCGAAGGAGCTGCGGCGGTCGCGTGCGAGTCCCCGATGATGAGCGTGCCGTCGGGGAGCTGTGTGTACATCTGGTTCAGGTCGAGCGCGGCGAGATCAGGCCGTTCGGCGTGGAGACGTTCGCGCAGCAGGGCGGCCTCCGGTCCGTCGGAGAAGCGCCCGTACCGCACGAGCGACCATCCGGTGAGCAAGGGTGCCGCGAGCGGATGCCGGAACGACACGGCCGCCCGCATCATGTCGAGGGCGCAGCGGACGATCCCGTGCCGTTCGGCCACCTCGGGCAGCAGCTGGTCGATGTCGTGGTTCACGGCGACGACCACGCTGCCGCAGGTGAGGGGCCCCCGGGTGGTGTCGACCCGGCCGCGCCCGACTCCGGTCACGCCGGTGCGGAAGCGGAAGTCCACGCCGAGGGCTGCGAGGTGGCGGACGATCGCAGACGCCGCCGTGCGCGGATCGGTCTGCAGGTCGCTCTCGATGTGTGCGCCGCCGACCAAGCCCTGGGCGCGCAGCGGTGCGAGTTGCAGGAGCTCGTCGGCCTCGAGCATCCGGATCCCGCCATCGTGAGCGGCCGCCTCGAGCACCGCGATCTCGTCGTCGTGGCGGGCGGCGACCAGCGTTCCCGACTCGCGCAGCCAGAAGCCCGCGTCCTGGGAGAGACGCAGCCACAGCTCGCGCGAGGCGTCGGCATACCGCCGGGCGTCCCCGCCCTGCGCTCCGATGCAGAGGTGTCCGAAGTTGCGGATCGTGGCACCGACCGGTGCATCGGTGCGGTCGACCACGATCACCCGCAGCCCGCGACGGACCGCCGCGTAGGCCGCGCCGAGACCGACGATCCCGGCCCCGACCACCACGACGTCCGCAGAGTCCGCGGAGCGATCCGGGTTCATCGGAACACCTTCCGCATCCACATGGCGAGGCCTTCGACGACGAGCACGGTGGCGAGGATCATCAGCACGATCGCCGTCACGGTCTCGTAGCGCGAACCCTGGCTCGCGTTGAGCAGGTAGTAGCCGACCCCACCGCCACCGACGATCCCGAGGATGGTCGCCGCACGGATGTTCGTGTCGAGCATGTAGAAGCTGTGACCGATCAGCGCCTGGGTCCCCTGCGGCACCGTCGCCGAGGCGTAGGTCTGCAGACGCGTCGCCCCGACGGCCCGGAGCGCGCGCTCGGGGCCGCGATCCACCTCTTCGAACGAGTCGGCGATGAGCTTGCCGAGGAGTCCGATCCCGCCGATCGCGAGGGCGATGACGCCGGCCTGCGCGCCGAGTCCCGTGATCACGACGAGCACGATCGCCAGGATCAGCTCCGGGATACCGCGGATGCCGACGAGCAGGAGTCGTGCCGTCCCCCGTGCTGCGGAGTTCGGCGCGACGTTGCGGGCGGCGAGCGAGCCGAGCACGAGCGAAGGGAGGAGGGTGAGCACCGTGGCGGCCAGCGCGATCGCGACGGTCTCCCGCATCGCCTCGAACATGGCGCTCGCGTCGTAGTTCCCGAAGGAGGGTGGCCAGAACAGCGCGGCGACCTCGGGCAGCTTGGCCCAGAAGGTGATGAGGTCCATCCAGTTGATCTGGCTGACCACGATGCTGCCGATGACGACCAGCACCGCCACGACGCCGGCGACGGTGTGGCGCACGCGTCGGGAGGTCCAGGGGCGACGCACGGCGGTCTCGGGGCTCGTGGCCCAGGCGGGGCGACCGACCGGCGCGGCTGCGGTGTTCGCTCCGAGGCGCGGGTGGAGGATCCGGTCGATCCACGAGCGGGTGTGCTTCTGCTCGCCCAGCATCGCGCCGCGAACCATGCTCGAGATGACCTCCATCGCGATGCACAGGAGGAAGATGACGAGCGCGACGCCGAGGCCCTTGCCGTAGTTCAGCGACTTGAAGGCGTACGACATCTCCAGGCCCAGACCGGCCACCCCGACGTAGCCGAGCACGACGCTGCCTCGCAGGTTGATGTCGTTGCGATGCAGCACGGTGGCCACCCAGCTGGGCAGCACCTGCGGGATGATCCCCGCCGAGAACTCCTGCATCTTCGAACCGCCCGCGGCACGGATCGCGAGGCGGGGACCCTCGTCGATCTGCTCGATCGCATCGGCGAACATCTTCGAGATCATGCCGATCGAGTGGATGCCGATGGCGAGGATGCCGGGAAGGGTGCCGAGCGAGAACATCAGCACGAACGCCATCGCGAGGACCACATCGGGGAGCGCCCGGGTGAGCACGCCGATGAATCGAGCGGCGGCACGCCAGCCGTTGCCCGGAGTCGTGTTGGACGCGGCGAGGTAGGCGATCGGCACCGAGAGAAGCGCGGCCAGCAGGGTTCCGACGAGCACGAGACCGACGGTGAGTGCGATCAGCCAGACGAGATCCCCGGGCGCGGGGAACGTGAGTCCGCCGATGCGGGCCATGAAGTTCTCGGCGTTGCCCCAGCTCTGCACCATGGCGGGGATCGAGATGTCGACGTCACGGACGGCGAGGATGCCGAGGACCAGGAGCGCGACAAGGGTGAGGGATGCCGCGATGCGTTCCGGGGAGACCACCCGCTTCGGGGCGCGCTCCCTCACCTGTCCCGCCTGCCGAGGAGCCGCCCCGCCGCCCCGCGTCGAGGAGTCCGTCGACGCGTCGAGAGCCGTCATGATGCGGCCACCTGCGCCGCCGCTTCGACGAGCTCTTCCTGGACGGCACGGATCTCGGCGGTCGTGGTGGCGACGCGGCCGTAGATCTCCATGACCTCGGCCTTGGTGAGGTCGCCGGTCGGGGTGTCGAGCACGACCTCGCCGTGGCGGAGTCCGACGATGCGGTCGGCCCAGCTGATCGCGAGGTCGACCTGGTGCAGGCTGCACACGACGGTGAGTCCCTCGTCGGCGGCGATCTCGCGGATCAGTGCCATCACCTGTTCACTCGACTCGGGGTCGAGCGAGGCGACCGGTTCGTCGGCGAGCAGGATGTCGGGCTTCTGCATGAGGGCACGGGCAATGGCCACGCGCTGCTGCTGTCCCCCCGAGAGGGTGTCGCTGCGCTGGTAGGCGCGGTCGAGCAGCCCGACCCGATCGAGGTGCTCGAGCGCGGTGACCTTCGCGGCTCGCGAGTACCCCCAGAGCCCGAGGCGCGGTCCGCGCAGGTCGGAGAGCGAACCGGTGAGGACGTTCTCGAGCACCGTGAGCGAGGGCACGAGCTCGAACTGCTGGAAGATGAAGCCCACGCGGCTGCGGAGGTCGCGCAGCGCCCGGCCCTTGAGCGAGGGAACCTCGGCTCCCAACACCTCGACCGAGCCCGAGGTGGGGATCTCGAGGCCGTCGAGGTGGCGCAGCAGGGTCGACTTGCCCGAGCCGGAGAGCCCGAGAAGCACGACGATCTCGCCGCGGGACACCTCCAGAGAGGCGTCCTTCAACGCAGTGGTCGTCCCGAAGGTCTTCGTCACGCCGTCGAGGCGGATGAGGGCGTCGGATGCCGAGGCGGTCATGTCGTGGCTCCTGTGGTGTGGTGAGTCGTGCGGTGGTGCCCTCCGTCTCGTCCGTGCGAGGCGGACGGGACGGAGGGCGCCGATGAGGCGAGGTGGTCAGGCCGGGCTCAGGCCTTGCACTGCTCCGCTTCGGTCTCCTTGCAGATGTCGCGGATCAGGTCGTAGTACGCGTCGTCGACCGGCTTCGTGGCGTAGAACACACTGCGGAAGGAGTCGGTGTCGGCGCTGTCGATGCCTGCGGCGATGATGTCGTCGATCGTGATCTCGGAGAGTCCGTCGATGAGCTTCTTCGAGACGTCGTCGGGGAGCGTGGAGGAGTAGACGAGCGGTGCACCGGGCACCATGGTCTCGTCGATGACCTTCACCTTGTCCGACTTCTCGACTTCGGAGTCCTCGGCGAAGCCCGCCTCGCACTCGACGCCCTCGCCGACCTTGGTGACGCTGACGTCGTGCTTGCCGGCGAAGACCGGGGTGATGTCGGTCTTCGGGTCGATGCCGGCCTCGAGCAGGTTGTACGACGGGAACAGGTAGCCCGAGGTCGAGGACGGGTCGACGAAGCAGACCTTCTTGCCCTTGAAACCGTCGATGCTCGTGATGTCGCTGTCTGCGGGGACGATCGCCTGCGAGTAATAGCCCGGCTCCTGGCCCTCTTCGGTCACGATCGAGGAGATGGGAGTCAGCTTGGCGCCGTTGTTGGTGGCGGTGACGTAGGTGAAGCCCGAGAACGACGCCACGTCGACCTTGCCGGCCACGGCGGCCTCGATGAGCGCGGCGTAGTCGGTCGACTCGTGGTATTCGACGGACTTGCCCGTGAGGTCGGCGATGTAGTCCATCAGCGGCTGGTAGTTGGTCTCGGTGTCGACCGAGTCGGGCACGACGCCGAAGACGAGCGTGTTCTCGTCGACCGCGAATCCGCTCGCAGAGGACGACCCGTCGGCGCCCGAGGCACCGGTCGCCTCAGCCGAGCCGGAACAGGCGGCGAGACCGAGCGCGAGGATCGCGACACCGGCGAGGGCGGGGAGAGCGCGAAGCTTCATGAGGACCTTTCAGAGTGGGAGGGGTGATCCACGGAAGACTCTGACAGGTGCCGCACCGAGATATGTACCTAACTCGGAAGAGTTCAGAACTCGTTTACCGGCCATTCGCCTGGATGAACGCTCCTGGAACGCGATCGCGTGGGTGAGCATGACGAAGTAATGTACCTATGTGGCTGAAGCTGTGTACACCCAGATCGCTGACGACCTCCGCGCTCGGATCGCCGACGGCGGGTTGCGCCCGGGAGACGACGTCCCGACCGAGGCGGAGCTCGCGCAGAGGTGGCAGACCTCGCGAGGCCCGATCCGCAATGCGTTGGCGGCTCTGCGCGCAGAGGGCCTGATCGAGACGACGCGCGGCCGCCCCGCGCGCGTGGTGGCGCGCAAGGCCAATCAGGCGGTGGACGTGTCGGTGCCGTTCACACGTTGGGCGCGCGAACTCGGGGTCTCGCCCGGCGCCCAGACCCAGGAGCTGAGCCTGCGGCGCGCCGGCGCCCTGGGGGCGGCACTCGGCGTCGACGAGAGCGACACCATCGTGAGCGTCGTACGGCTGCGCTTCCTCGACGGGCGCCCGACCATGCTCGAGCGCCTCAACTACACCGAGGTCGCGGGGCGTCACCTGTTCGAGGTGAACCTGGATGAGGTCTCGATCACCGAGTATCTGTCGTCGGTGGGACACCCCATCGTCACCCTGGAGCACGTGATCGACGCGGTCGCAGCGGATGATCAGGATGCCGCACTCCTGCGCGTACCGCGTGGCACGCCGATCCTGCGCCTCACCCGCACCTCGCGCGACGCGGAGGGACGGATCTTCGAGGCGTCGGAGGACCGCTACCTGAGCGAGGTCGTGCGTTTCACCGTCGCCGCGTCGGGAATCTCCACCGATGGGCACTACATGCGAGCGGTGGGCGCGTAGCCCGGGGCCAGAACGGGGCCGGAAAATCGCCCGTTAACGCAGATGGCGATCGCGAGCGCGCAAAGTGTTTCAGAAGCCAGAAAGACCGCGCTCGCGATCGCAGCGCTGGGGACGCTTTATCTGGGGAGCCTCCAGAATACGGAGAGACTCAACCCGAAACGTAGGGCCGAACGTCGAGGTTTATCTAGACCTTTGTCCAGATTTTGCGGTCATCGACGAAGCGTGCTCACACACTCTAGAGCATCAGACGACCGGAAGGCGGGCCGACACGACCCAGAATCCTTCCTCTTCGCCGGCGCTGAACTGTCCGCTCGCTCCCATCACACGCTCCGCCATGCGGGTGAGACCCGTACGGCTCGAGGAGAGCTCCCGGCGTGGGGTGGTCGGGAGAGGACTCCGGAGGATGAGATGCGCGACCTCGTCGTCGACCGCGAGGTGCATCTGCACTTCGCCGGGGCCGGCGTACTTGAGGATGTTCGTGGCGGACTCGCGCGTGATGCGCGCGAGGACGATCTCGACCGCACGCGGGATGCGCTCGTCCCGAGGATCTCCCACGCGGTCCACGGAGTGACCTGCAGCCTCGAATTCTCCTTGGGCCTCGTCGATCGCCGCAGCGAGGTCACCGGTCTGCACGCTCGAGGATTGCGGCGCGTCGTCGGCGAGCTCGATCACGAATCGGAGATCGGTCATCGCCTTGCGTGCGGCGACGCGAATCGCCTCTTGCGAATCTGTACTTGTCTGGGGGTCTTCGAGCATCTGCACGTGCAACGACACCACCGTGAGCTGGTGAGCGATGCTGTCATGCAACTCACCGGCGATCCAGCGCCGCTCGGCGAGTACTGCTTGGCGCTCCTGTTCGGCCGCCGCCTGGAGTTCGCGCTCGAGGCGGCTGCCACGGGCGAACGCGAGCCGAAGGGCGAACCCGACGGCTCCAGCCACCGTGGCGAAGACGAGGAAGAGACCGACATTCACACCGGCGTCAGCGTCGCCGTAGGCGACGACTGCTGTCGCGATGAGGAACGCACCGGTGTAGGCGAGGATCAGGGAAGTCCACCCCAGCCTCATGACCAGACCCGACGCGACTGCGGCGGCGGTCAGAACCTGGGATTCGGTTCCCACGAGAAATGATGACGCGAACACGACGCCGAGGGCGCATGTCGCGAGGAGCGGCTTCCAGAGATAGAGGGCGAACGCTGCAGTGGATGCGACGCTCACCACCAGGGCGGCTGGGTTCACACCCGGCGTGGTGAAGAAGCCTATGACGTCGGTGGCGATGGTGATGCCGAGTATGACCAGGACGACGATCCGCTCGATCGTGCTGAGCTTCTCGCCTCGACCCAACCGGAACGAATCCGCAGATCGTCGGGGGGACTGGTCGAAGGCCATACTTCACTATCTCCTATTCGCCAGGTACGCTAGCGGACGAGACCAAAAAACTTGCCAACCTGCTGCCAGAAAGTCATTGCGTTCACCTCCATTATGTAGTCGTTCGTCGATGTCTGTATTCATCTTCTCGGTGATCTTCACGAGGCACATCTGCCTCAAGTCCAGATCTTTTTAGCCAAAGGTCTACATGCGGTCGTCGAGCCGCTCACGCCGTTAGGCTTCCCCCTATGCAGGAAATCCGTGTCCTGATCGTCGACGACGATCCGCTGGTCCGCTCGGCGCTGTCTCACTTCGTCTCCCGTGACCCCGAGATCACCGTCATCGCCCAGGCGGAGGACGGACTCGAGGCGATCGCCACCGTCGAGCGCGAGCAGCCCGACGTCGTGATGATGGACGTGCAGATGCCCGAGATGGACGGCATCGAGGCTACGGGTGTGATCGCCGAACGCTGGCCGCACGTCCGGGTGCTCGCCGTGACGACGCTGGACGGGAGTGACACGGTCCTCCCCATGCTGAGCGCAGGCGCCTCCGGCTACCTCCTCAAAGACTCCAGCGCCGAAGAGATCGTCATCGGTGTGCGCGAGGTGCACAGCGGAGCGAGCTCGCTCTCCCCGCGGATCGCGTCGATGCTCATCAAGCACGTCCGCGCGTCCACCCCGACGACCGCCGATGTGGATGCCCTCGAACCTCTCACCGAGAGGGAGGCGGAGGTGCTCCAATGCCTCGCGAAGGGCATGTCGAACGCCGAGATCGCCAAAGCGCTGATCGTCTCCGAGGGGACGGTGAAGGCCCACCTCGGACGCATGATGTCGAAGTGGCACCTGCGCGACCGGGTGCAGATCCTGGTCACGGCCGCGCACGCCGGCCTCGTCAACTTCCGCTGAGAATCAGCCTCCGCTGAGCACCGACTCCCCGCCGGTCCGAACAGCTCCGGACACAACGGAGCGATGTGGAGCGCGCCAGCGACGCCCCGGATCCCACCATGCGGGACCGCGGATCTCCGGAAGCCCCTCGCTCATCCTGATCTCCCAGCCGGAGGTCTCCAGCGAACGATGATGCCACCAGCACAACGGCACGCCGTTGTCGGTCTGGGTGAGACCACCGCGGGCATGTTCGACCACGTGGTGGATCTCGCACCAGGGCGCGGGAACGTGGCACCCGGGAATCAGGCACTCCCCGTCCCGAGCGACGATCGCGCGCCTCTGATGCACGGTGAACACTCGATCGCTCACCGTCACGCCGATGATCCGCCCTTCGTCGGTGAGGACACGCTGGATCGCTCCGGCGCACGCGACCTGCGAAGCCACTCCGAGAGGGACCGGCGCCTGCGTGTTCGCGATCGTGGCCCATCCGGTGCCGGTCGCCACACTTTCGGCCCCCACCTGCACGACCAGAGTCGGGGCGGCGCCGCTCAGGCTCGGCATCTCGTCATGGCGCGCTGCGATCCCCAACGCGGCGGTCAGCGCATCATGTCGCTTCTGCGCCGCGGAGCGCCCGTCGATCACGTGCCGCGGATCCGTGTTCCACGGCTCAGCGTCCGGCACTTCTCCCTCGGAGTCGCGGAAGACGACCCCGGGCGGAACCGGACCGCCGGTCTTCGGATTGCACTGCGCGTCGAGGATCAGCTGCAGCTGCGCCGCGGCATCCGGCAGCAGATTGCCTCGCAGCGGATGCACCCCGTCGCGGAGGCGCCCGACCGTCACGAACCGCTGCTGCTGTGCCCGGAGGTCGGACGGCTCAGCGCCATCCGGATCGAGCGTCATGGCCAGCACCTGCGCGAACTGACGAAGGTCGTCCGGCGTCGCGGGCGGCGCGGGATCCCTCTCTGCACCCGCTTCCGCACCGGCACCTGCGTCCGCAGCGGGATGGCCGCGCGCGAAGTCCGCCATCGCCGCGTCGGCCGCAAGCCGGTCGGCCACCCCGATGCGGTCCCCCGCCTGCTCGATGGGCCCCGTCGCCGCGAGAAGCCCGGCGATTCCGATCGCACCGTCGAGGAGCGCCGCGCGCATCGACGGGTAGCGGGCGGGTAGCCGCTCCCCCGACGACAACGACATCTCACGACGCACGGCGGACGCCGCCTTCACCATGCGCGAGGCCCCCGGCGCATCGAGTCGGAGCACCCGCTGCAGCAGCTCGTTCATGGAGCGACATCCGTGGACGTCGGGCATCCGCTGGTCGGCAGACGCGACCGTCTCCAGGATCACCGCCTCCACGCGCCGCAGCGCTTCTCCTGCGGCGTGGAGCACCTCCATCCGTCCGGAATCCGACTGCCCCGCCAAGGCTCCCATGGACAGCGCTCGATCGAGTCCGGCGACCACCTGATCGAGTGAGTCCAAAAGCGGGTTCATGCCTTCATCCAACACTCGACCACTGACATTCATGCCTTAAACGGCCCTGTTCAGACGCTATTTCGCGATATGCCGGAATGCACTCGTCCGCGGTGGACGACGGCGCTCAGAGCGCGAGCAGGACGCCCCCGACCACCACGAGTGACGCGGCGATCCGCCATCCTGGATGCGACTCTCGCAATCGCTACGCGATTCCCGTGCTGCCAACGCTACGGTCACGTCTCCGAGTCACGTTGCAGATTCAAGTCAAGAGTGCAGAGCCCACCGCGCCGACGACGGCACCAACCAGCGCGCAAGCGGCACCCGCAAGCGTCACCACTCGTAGCGAGCGCCCCTCCGCCCGACTCGCAATGTCTTGAAGAGACGCACGTACAGTTGTGGTGTCAAGGGATCGCACTTCATCGCCAGCCGTGTCGAACAGCCGAGCGAGTTCTTTGAGCCTCTCCGTACCGACCCGCTCGGCAAAACGCTTGTCGCCTTCGCGCCAGTTACCGATCTGCGAGTCGATCGATGCCAGGCTCAACCACTGGCTCGACTGCATCTTCTGACTGAGCTTCGATGTACCGCGCAAGCGCCATGAGTCTATGAGCCAGCCGACGGGCCGATACCACGGCCGTTTCGACACGCGTTCGTACGCGATCGAGAGAGTCGTCTGGGCATCCGCGCGGGCACGCCAGCCCCAATATAGAATCGCATCCGCAATGGACTTTGTGCCTGCAAAGACTTCGATCAATACCGAGAGGTGTCTCCGGATCCGACGAAGATCCTCTACCGCGTTGTCCGACATCGAAAACGGAACAGTGAAGCCATTTCCCGTAGGCGAGCTGCCGATACGGTGGTAGTGGTCCGGGACCCGGTCTGAGGCGAAGGTCACGAAATCTCCGTGAATGAAGCGGTGATGGCATCCACGCGAGCACGCCATCACAACAGCCTCGTATCCAGCCGCTCTCGCGATTTCTTCCACGATCGAAAGAACAACGTGGCCGCCAGAGCCAGTGCTCGCCGGGTTCTCTTGATCCCATTGCACATAGAGCACAGTCCCGTCCCATGAGACGAGGTAGTCGTCTGTCGGCACGTCATCCATGCTTCGATACTTCGGCTGATTCTTCGCCGGAACGCGCACGCGGAACTCAAGGGCTGTGTTCAAGCGGAAAGCCTGAAACTGCTCGACGCCTAGCGTCGGTCCGTCACGATCGGGATCGATATAAAAAAAGGGTACCGTCCGCGCGTTGTCGAACTCGGGGGCAGGCGGCGCCGTGATAACTTCGGACACGCGAGTGTCCGCACTTAGCGCCTTGATAAGCGACGCAGAGATCTGATCGGAAAGCGCGCGAGCGGCGGGAACCGTAAAGAGAGGCTCTGCCTCAGGTCCGAGGCGCAACAGACACACAGCGACTCGCGCCACCCGGATTGCCCCCGATTGAGTGCCCTCTTCGATAGTGGTGTGAGGCCCTTCGCGTTGCGCGACCGAGGTGCCTTCCGACTCTGAAGTCTGCGATCCCATTTCTCCTCCTACGCGGAGCTTACCCATCGCTCCGAAGGACTCGAAGGGATGGGACAACGCGTTCAGGTCAGTGAGACCCGCGAGGTTGACGATCTCTGACCCGCCAACCCTCCGCCGGACAGCACGCGATCGAGGTCGGTGACCAGCCGATCGAGAGATTCCAGGAGCGGGTGCATGCCCTCATTCAACGCCCGACCACTGACATTTCGAGCCCCGAAACAGGCCTGTTCAGGAGGTGTTTCGCGATATTCCGGAATGCGTTCGGCGGGAAGCGGACCACGACCCTCAGAGCGCGAGCAGCACGATCCCCGCGACGACCACGAGCGATGCGGCGATCCGCCATCCCGGACGCGATTCCCGCAGGACGAAGACCCCGAAAAGGCTCACCAGCACGACGCTCACCTCGCGCAACGGTGCGACCAGCGCGACCGGGGCGATCTGGATCGCCGTCAGCACCAGGATGTACGACAGTGGGGAGAGGATCCCGAAAGCGAGGATGCGGCGCCACTGCGTGCGGCCGAGCGCCCACACCGCATCCCAGCGGCGACGAACCGCGATCGAGTAGAACGGCACTTGCAGCACCGTGGTCCCGACCATGAACGCGACGGGCGAGAGGTCCCACGTGCGCACCGCGTGAGCGTCCCAGATCGTGTAGATCGCGATCGCGACGCCGGTGAGCAGGCCGAACACGATACCGGGGTCGATCCGCCCCGTTCCCGCCCCTCTGCCCCGATCGACGAGACCGACGGCGACGACCCCGACGATCACCGCCGCCACGCCCACGAGCGCGACCGCCGACGGGCGCTCCCCCAGCACCAGTACGGCGACGATCACGGAGAGGAAGGGGCCGGTGCCGCGGGCGGTCGCGTAGACGGTGGAGAGGTTGCCTCGCTGATACCCGCGCTGGAGGACGGCCATGTAGCCGACGTGAAGGATCGACGAGACGACGACACCGAGGGCGAAGGACCCCACATCGTCGGTACCGGGGCCGCCTGTGAACGGCACGACTCCGGCCCACACGACGGTGCTCCCGACGGCACCCCACCACAAGAACGGCGCTCCGGCCCTGCTGATGCCGTGCGCGATGATGTTCCACGCCGCGTGGGCGATGGCGGCTCCGAAGACCAGGACGAAGGCGAGAGGCGACACGGCGAGACCCTTCCGTCCGACGCACGGCGCGACGAACAGGGTCCTCCGGGCTTTTGTCCTGTCAGATGACGGCTCTCCTGCGGAGAAGTGCCGTGGCGCCGCTCGGACCAGACGGGTGCGAACCCCGGAACCCTAGGCGCTATCGAGAAGACCCTACCGCGCCGTGGTGAACACCCGGGAACGCGAAGCGCCCCGCTCGACGGCCCGAATGCAGACCCCGGACTACGCTCGAAGGACCGCACATCCGAAGGAAGGTCACGACATGCCTGTCACCCCCGCCGCGCTCGCCCACGCCGAGGATCTCGCCGACTTCGTCGCCGCTTCTCCGTCGAGCTATCACGCGGCGGCGGAGGTCGCTCGACGCCTGGAGAGCGCAGGGTTCACCCGGCTGCGTGAGGAGGACGCCTGGACCGCACCCGCGGGCGGGCGGTATGTGGTGGTCCGCGACGGCGCGGCGATCGCCTGGACGGTGCCCGCGGATGCCACCGCGACGACACCCGTGCAGATCTTCGGCGCCCACACCGACTCCCCCGGCTTCAAGCTCAAGCCGCAGCCGACCACGGGGTCGCGCGGCTGGCTGCAGGCCGCCGTCGAGGTCTACGGCGGCCCGCTGCTGAACTCCTGGCTCGACCGCGAGCTGCGTCTCGCCGGACGCCTGGCCCTCGCGGACGGACGCGTGGTGCTCGCCGACACCGGCCCTCTCCTGCGCCTGCCGCAGCTCGCGATCCACCTCGACCGCGGCGTCAACAACGGCCTCGCCCTCGACAAGCAGGTCGAGACGCAGCCGGTGTGGGGCCTGGGCGACGCGAGTGAAGCCGACATCCTCGCCGAGCTCGCCGCCTCCGCCGACGTGGCGGCCGCCGACATCCGCGGATACGACGTGGTGATCGCCGACAGCGCACGCGGCGCCGTGTTCGGCAAGGACGACGCCTTCTTCGCCTCCGGCCGTCTCGACGACCTCGCCTCGGTGCACGCCGGGGTGGTCGCGCTCGCGACGCACGAGCCGAGGGCGGGCGGCCCCATCGCCGTGCTCGCCGCCTTCGACCATGAGGAGCTCGGTTCCGAATCGCGCTCCGGAGCGGCCGGCCCGTTCCTGGAAGACGTGCTCGAGCGCCTGTATGCCGGGCTCGGCGCCGATGCATCCGAGCGGCGCCGAGGGTACGCGTCGTCGTGGTGCCTGTCGAGCGATGTCGGACACTCCGTGCACCCCAACTACGCCGCCAAGCATGACCCCGTCGTGCAGCCGGTGCTCGGGTCGGGGCCGATCCTGAAGATCAACGCCAACCAGCGGTACGCGACGGATGCTGTCGGCGCCGCGTCCTGGCTGTCCTGGTGCGAGCGGGCCGGGGTGACGGCCCAGGAGTTCGTGTCGAACAACAGCGTGCCCTGCGGATCGACGATCGGCCCCATCACCGCGACGCGCCTCGGCATCCGCACGGTGGACGTCGGCATCCCGATCCTCTCGATGCACTCCGCCCGCGAACTCGCCGGGGTCTCCGACCTCCACGACCTCACGCGCACCGCCCAGGCGTTCTTCGCCGGCTGAGCCTTCTGGCGCGGTTCGACCGCAGAAGTCCGCCCGGTGACGGGGCGGCAGTGCCAGGATGTCAGCATGACGGACATCAAGCCGGCTCTCATCGAGCGCGCGGGCATCGAGATCATCCCCGAGTCGGAGCGCACCGCGCGACCCCGCGACCTCTTCTGGCCCTGGTTCGCGGCGAACGTGTCGGTCTTCGGGATGTCGTACGGGTCGTTCGTGCTCGGCTTCGGCATCTCGTTCTGGCAGGCGACCCTCGTATCGGTCCTCGGCATCGTGGTGTCGTTCCTGCTCTGCGGGCTGATCGCGATCGCCGGCAAGCGCGGTTCGGCGCCGACCATGGTGCTCTCGCGCGCAGCCTTCGGCGTGCAGGGCCAGAAGTTCCCGGGCATCGTCTCGTGGCTGACCTCGATCGGCTGGGAGACCTTCCTCGCGATCATGGCCGTGCTCGCGACCGCGACCGTGATCACCCAGCTCGGCGGCGACGGAGACAGCATCGGACTCAAGATCGTCGCGACCGTGATCGTCGCGGCGCTGATCGTCACGGCATCCGTGCTGGGCTATCACACGATCATGCGGATGCAGTCGGTGCTCACCTGGATCACCGGCGTCGTCACCGTGCTCTACATCGTCCTGGCGGCGCCGCAGATCGACCTCGCAGCGGTGCTGGCCCGCCCGGACGGCGGCATCGGCCAGGTCATCGGGGCACTCGTCATGGTGATGACCGGATTCGGACTGGGCTGGATCAACATCGCCGCCGACTGGTCCCGCTACCAGAAGCGCACAGCGTCCGACGGGGCGATCGTGGCGTGGAACACCATCGGCGGTTCGGTCGCGCCGGTCATCCTGGTCGTCTTCGGCCTGCTGCTCGGCGGCTCGAACGAAGAGCTGATGAATGCGATCGCCGCAGACCCGATCGGCGCCCTCGCGTCGATCCTGCCGACCTGGGTGCTCGTGCCTTTCCTGCTGACAGCGGTGCTCGCCCTCGTCTCGGGGGCGGTGCTGGGCATCTACTCCTCGGGGCTGACCCTCCTCAGCCTCGGCATCCGCATCCCCCGTCCGTCCGCCGCGGCGATCGACGGAGTGATCCTCACCCTCGGCACGGTCTTCGTCGTGTTCTTCGCCACCGACTTCCTCGGGCCCTTCCAGAGCTTCCTGATCACACTGGGTGTCCCGCTCGCATCCTGGGCGGGCATCCTGATCGCCGACATCCTGCGCCGCCGGAAGGACTACGACGAGGATGCCCTGTTCGACAGCCGCGGCCGCTACGGCGCCTGGGACTGGACCTCGATCGGCACCATGGTCGTGACCAGCGTGATCGGATGGGGGCTGGTCGTGAACAACTTCGCCGAGGATGCCGCGTGGAACAACTGGCAGGGCTATCTGCTGTTCCTGGTCGGCGGCAGGGACGGGGACTGGGCCTACGCGAACCTCGGGGTGTTCTTCGCACTGGTGCTGTCGTTCCTCGTGACGTACTTCGCCCGGGCCGGGAAGATCCGGCGCCAGGAGGACGCGTGAGTGCGGGCCTGCTCGACGACACCTGGCTGGTGGTGATCGATCCGCAGGCCATCTTCGCCGCGCCGGAGTCCGCCTGGGGGTCCCCCTTCTTCACCGAGGCGATGCCCCGCATCCGCACCTTGGCCGACGCCTTCGGTGACCGCGTCCTCGTGACCCGCTGGATGCCGACCGCCGACCGGACGACGTCATGGGGTGCGTACTTCGACGCCTGGCCGTTCGCGGATCAGCCGCCGAGCGATCCGCTGTTCGCGCTGGTGCCGGAGGCGGCCACAGTGAGCACCCACCCGACGATCGACCTGCCGACCTTCGGCAAGTGGGGGCCCGAGCTCGAAGCCGTGGTCGGACGCGGGGGCCGCGTGGTGCTGGCCGGCGTCTCGACCGATTGCTGCGTGATCTCGACGGCGCTCGCCGCCGCGGATGCGGGTGCCCACGTCACGATCGCCGCAGACGCCTGCGCCGGATCGACGGCGGAGAACCATGAGGCCGCGCTGCAGGTGATGAGGCTCTATCCCCCGCAGATCACCGTCAGCGACACGGACACGATCCTCGGCTGAACCAGGGCGTCGCCCGCTCAGGCCGCCCGCACGGCCGCTGCGATCTCGGACGGCGTTCCCTGCCACGGGGCGCCGTGCCCCGGCAGCACCCAGGAGGCCGACAGCGCGGCCAGGCGATCGAGCGAGGACAGAGCGGCCTCCGGCTCGTCCGTGAAGGGCGCGGGCTGTGCGCCGGTGCGGCCGGTGAGCACGTGCCTCGTCGTGAGCGCATCCCCCACGAACACGGCGTCGACGACCGGGACGTGCACCGCGATGCTCCCCGGCGAGTGACCGGGCATCCCGATCACGACGGGAGCGCCCGGCAGGTCGAGCACGTCGCCATCCCCGACCTCCGTCACCACGGAGACGTGCGGTCTGCGGAGCGCGTTCTTGCGGAGGCCGTAGGCGAGGAATCCGAGCGTCGGCCCGAGCCTCGCAGGCCCCATCGCCGTCTTGGGCTTCTCGCCCGTGCGCACGCGGTGGCTGTCGGCCGCGTGGATGAAGACCGGCACCCCCGCCTCGGTGCGCAGCCGCTCGGCGAAACCGATGTGGTCGCTGTCGCCGTGGGTGAGGACGAGGCCGCGGACATCGGACAGCGGACGGCGGATCAGCTTGAGCTCGCGCTGGAGGTCGTGCCAGTGCCCGGGAAGACCCGCATCGATCAGGGTGATCCCCTCGGGCAGGTCGATGAGGTAGGAGGCGACGATGTCGTTGCCCAGTCGGTGCAGGTGGGGTGCGAGCTTCATGGCGGATCCTCTCGGGACTGTTGCGATAGCTACGATACGTAGCTATCATGGCTAATGTCAATAGCCATCCAGGAGGACCGATGCCGACCCCCGGACGCACGTCCATCGCGGAGATCGTCGCCGCCGGACGGGAGATCCTCGAAATCGCCGGACCCGCGGGACTCACCATGCAGGCGGTCGCGGCTCGCGTCGGCGTCCGTGCCCCCTCGCTCTACAAGCGGATCCGCGATCGGGACGCCCTGCACACCGCGGTCGCCGTGTCCACGATCGACGCCCTCACCGCACGGCTCGAGGACGAGGGCGACGACCTCGCCGGCCTCGCGCACGTCTATCGCAGCTTCGCGAAGGAGAATCCGGAGGGGTTCCGGCTGATGTTCACGATCGCGGCCCCGCAGGATGCCCTCGCGCGCTCCGCCGCGCCGGTGATCCGCGCGTCCTCCGCACTGGTCGGCGAGGACGACGCCCTCGACGCCGCCCGTCTCTTCACGGCGTGGGCGACCGGCTTCCTGCAGATGGAGCTCGCCGGTGCCTTCCGCCTCGGCGGCGACGTCGACCGCGCCTTCGAGTACGGGCTGACACGACTCATCGCCGGCATGGGCGGCTGATCTCTCGCCCCGCCGCCCGCACCCGGCGCCCGCTCCCGGCTCGCTCCCGCCGCCGGTACGGATGTCGGGAGGAAGGACGGGTGTCGGGAAGATCGGGCCGACTCCCCCGACATCCGGGAATCCTCCCGACATCCGGCACGGCCATCTACTTCATGGTGTCGAGGATGCCGGTGAGGTCTTCGAAGGTCGTGAGCGGGTTCAGGATGGCGAAGCGCGTGTTCGGGCGCCCGGCGTGCGAGCTGGGCACGACGAAGGCGCGCTGGGAGTCGAGCAGCTCCGCCGACCAGCGGTCGTAGTCGGCACGCTCCCAGCCGTCGCGCTCGAACACCACGACCGACAGCTGCGGATCCCGCACGAGGCGCAGTTCCGGGCGGCGGGAGATCTCTGCGGCGATGCGCTCCGTGAGGGCGATGGTCGCGCCGATCGCTTCGCGGTAGGCATCCACCCCGTAGGTCGCGAGCGAGAACCACATCGGAAGCCCGCGCGGGCGACGGGTCAGCTGGATCGAGTAGTCCGAGGGGCTGAACTCCTCGGCGTCGGTCAGCGTGTCGAGGTACTCGGCGTGCTGGGTGTGCGCGCGGCGACCCTGGTCCGGCTCACGGTAGATCAGCGCGCAGCAGTCGAACGGCGCGAACAGCCACTTGTGCGGGTCGACGATCACCGAGTCGGCACGCTCCACACCGCGGAAGCGGGAACGCGCGCCAGGCGCGAGCATCGCGGTGAGCCCGTAGGCACCGTCCACGTGCAGCCAGAAGTCGTACTCGTCCTTGAGCGCGGCGATCGCCGCGATGTCGTCGACGATGCCGAAGTTCGTCGAACCCGCGGTCACGACGACGGCGCAGATCTCGTCGCCGTGGGTGTCGAGCGCCTCGCGCACCGCGTCGGCACGCAGCATGCCGTCGTCGCCCGCGGGCACGAGCACCACGTCGGCATCCATCACCCGCGCGGCGGACTTGTTCGAGGAGTGGGCCTCCGCACTGCACACGATCTTCCAGCGCGCCGGAAGTTCCTTGCCCTGGGCGACCAGCCGAGCCTTGGCGGCCTCCCGCGCCGCGACGAGGGCCGACAGGTTGCCGATCGTGCCACCCTGCACGAACACACCGCCCGCAGTGTCCGGCAGCCCGAACTCCGCGGCGAGGAACGAGAGCACCTCGTTCTCGGCATGCACCGCACCTGCCCCTTCGAGCCAGCTCCCGCCGTAGAGCCCGGACGCCGAGACGACGAGGTCGAACGCGATGGCCGCCATGGTCGGAGCGGTCGGGATGAAGGACAGGTAGAGCGGGTGGCTCGTGGTGAGACAGGCCGGCGCGAGGATGTGCTCGAACACGCTGAGCGCGCGCTGGGCTCCGAGCCCGGCGTCGGTGATCGTCGCCCCCACGAGACGGTTCAGCTCCGCCTCGGTCTGGGGCTTGTCGAGTGGCACGTCGGCGGCGAGCATGCGACGGCGCGAGTAGTCGAGCACGGCATCCACGATCGCCGTCGATTCGGGCGAAGCCGCGTGCATGCGCACAGCATCCATGAGCGTTCCTTTACTGGTCTTCGATGCGGGGTTCGGTCGGGGAAGCGAGGGAGATCGCGTGGGGTGCGGCGCTGTCGAGGACGGCGGACAGCGCGCGGCGTGCGAGGTCGGCGCGATCGCTCGGCGCCCACTTCACGAGCGAGTGCGCATTCATGCCGTCGACCATGGCGAGCAGGAGCCACGCGGCGGTGTCGGAACGGCCGTCGGCGATCACTCCCGCCGCCGCCGCTCGGACGAAGATCTGCTCGAGAGCGCTCTGCCACCCGTCCATCTCGGACCGCACGCGGGCAGCGAGGATGTCGTTGCGGGCACCGAGCGCCCAGGCCTGCACCCAGATCAGTGTCACGTCGTCGCGCTCGCCGTCGAGGAGGGTCTCGATCAGGTCGTGCAGACCCGCGCGGAGGTCACCCACGCCATCGAAAGCCGCGATCACCTCATCGCGCTCGGCGGCGACGATGTGCCCGAAGATCTCGGCGACGAAGGCGTCCATGACGGGCCGATAGTGAGCGACCAGGGCCGGGGTGACACCGACGCGCGCCGCCACCGCGCGCACCGTGAGCACCTCGAGTCCGCCCTCGCGTGCCAGGGCGATCGCGCCGTCGACGATCGATCGCTCGCGCTCCTCCGGGGGCATCCGCCGCGGCGCGGTGCTTCTTGACGTGATCTTCATCGCGGGCTACGGTATCACCCGTTGATCACGTGTTCAACAGCGGATTCCGTCCGCCCGAGATCGTCGACGAGGAGATCACGATGAGTTGGCGCATGCCCGCCGAGACGGCACCTCACGAGCGCACCTGGATGGCGTTCCCCGCGGAGGGCGAGACGCTCGGTGCCACGGATGCCGAGCGCGAAGAGGGGTACGCGACCTGGACGGCCGTCGCCCACGCCGTCGCCGAGTTCGAACCCGTGACGATGCTGGTCGACCCGAGCGAGATCCCGCGGGCCCGACGCATGCTCGGTGCCGGCATCGAGATCCTGGAGGCACCTGTCGACGAGTTCTGGATGCGCGACTCCGGCCCGACCTTCGTCGTCGACGACGAGCGCCCGGGCGTGCTCGGCGCCGTCGACTGGATCTTCAACGGCTGGGGCGCTCCCGACTGGGCCGAGTGGCGCAGGGCCGCTCAGCACGCCCGCATCGTGGCCGGCGCCGTCGGGGCGGAGCTCGTGAGCTCGACGCTCGTGAACGAGGGCGGCGGCATCCACGTCGACGGCGAAGGCACGGTGCTGCTCACCGAGACCGTGCAGCTCGACCCGCGACGCAACCCCTACGCCGACAAACAGCGGATCGAGGCCGAGATGGCCAGGACGATCGGCGCGACGAAGGCGATCTGGCTGCCGCGCGGGCTCACTCGCGACTACGACGACTTCGGGACGAACGGCCACGTCGACATCGTCGCCACGATCGTCTCCCCCGGCCGGCTCCTGCTGCACGACCAGCAGAACCCGCAGCACCCGGACCACGCCGTCTCCCGCGACCTTCGCGCCCTCCTCTCCGAGCAGACGGATGCCGCCGGTCGCCGCGTGGAAGTGATCGACCTGCCCGCGCCCTCGACGCTGAGCGACGACGAAGGGCCCGTCGACTGGAGCTACGTCAACCATCTCGTGACGAACGACGGCGTGGTCGCGTGCGGGTTCGGCGACGAGAAGGCGGATGCCGCGGCCCGCGAGATCCTCGCGGACGCGTACCCCGGACGCCGCGTGGTCACGGTCGACGCGCGCCCGCTGTTCGACCGCGGCGGCGGCATCCACTGCATCACGCAGCAGCAGCCTTCCGTGGACGGGTCGCGCTGATGTTCGACGTCGTCGAAGCCTCCATCGCCGACCTGCGGCGCGCGCTCGAGAACGGCACCACGACCGCGGTCGACCTCGTCGACGCCTACCGGGTTCGCATCGCCGCCTTCGATGCGCCGGGCACGCCGACCGCCCTGAACGCGGTGGTGGTCGCGAACCCCGACGCCCGCGCCGAGGCTGCGGCCTCCGACGCACGCCGTGCCCGAGGCGAGGTGCTCGGCCCCCTCGACGGCATCCCGTACACGGCCAAGGACAGCTACCTCGTGCGGGGGCTCACCGCCGCAGCCGGAAGCCCGGCCTTCACGGATCTGATCGCCCAGCGCGACGCCTTCACGATCGAGCGCCTGCGCGCGGGCGGAGCGATCTGCCTCGGGCTGACGAACATGCCGCCGATGGCCAACGGCGGCATGCAGCGTGGGGTCTACGGCCGAGCGGAGAGCCCGTACAACGCCGCGTTCCTCACCGCACCCTTCGCATCGGGCTCCTCCAACGGCTCCGGCACCGCGACCGCCGCGAGCTTCGCCGCCTTCGGGCTCGGGGAGGAGACCTGGTCCTCCGGTCGCGGGCCTGCGACCAACAACGCCCTGTGCGCCTACACCCCCTCCCGCGGCGTGATCTCGACCCGGGGCAACTGGCCGCTCGTTCCCACGATGGACGTGGTGGTGCCGCACACCCGCACGATGGCCGACCTGCTCGAAGTGCTCGAAGTGATCGTCGCCGACGACCCCGACTCCCGCGGCGACTTCTGGCGAGCACAGCCGTGGGTCCCGATCCCCTCGGCCGCCTCGGTCCGACCGGACTCGTATGCGGCCCTCGCCACCGGCACCCCGGCAGCGCTCGACGGCATGCGGATCGGCATCCCGAAGATGTACATCAATGCGGATCCGGATGCCGGAAGCGCGCAGGCCCCGGGCATCGGCGGCCCGACAGGTCGGCGCATCGAGACGCGGGCGAGTGTGATCGAACGGTGGGAGGCGGCTCGCCGCGACCTGAGCGCCGCCGGGGCGACCGTGATCGAGGTCGACTTCCCGGTGGTGTCCAACTACGAGGGAGACCGCCCGGGCGCCCCCACCCTCCCGACGCGTGGACTGGTGTCGCCCGAGTACCTGCGCCGCGAGATCGTCGACCTCTCGGCGTGGGCGTGGGAGGACTTCCTGCAGGCGAACGGCGATCCGGCTCTCCGCACGCTCACGGAGGTCGACGGGGCCACGATCTTCCCGCACCCGGAAGGCGCCCTCCCCGACCGCTACACCGGCTTCGACGACGACATCGCCGAGTATCCGGACTGGGTGCGGAGCCACCCCGATACCCCCTTCACGGACATGCCCGAGCTCGAAAACGGGTTGCGGGGCCTGGAGGAGACGCGTCGCCGCGACCTCGAGGAGTGGATGGATGCGCTCCACCTCGACGCCGTGGTGTTCCCCGCGGTCGCGGATGTGTGCCCGGCCGACATGGACGTGAACCCGGACTCCGCCGACCTGGGGTGGCGCAACGGCACCTGGATCGCGAACGGCAACCTCGCCATCCGACACCTCGGCATCCCGACGGTCACGGTTCCGATGGGGCTGATGAGCGACATCGGCATGCCGATCGGCCTGACCTTCGCCGGACGAGCGTACGACGACACGATGCTGCTGCGCCTGGCCGTGGCGTTCGAAGCCACCGGCGCTCCGGGCACGCGACGCACTCCCCCGCCGCGCACACCGGCCCTGCCGTCGGACAGCTGATCCGGATCGAGAACATTTCATCTCTGTGACGCTCGCCACAGAAGTGATATGTTCGGCGCATGAGCACCGAGAACGAACGCGCCCTCGAATCCGGGATCGTCACCGATCTGTCCGGCCGGATGACCTACGGGTCGTACCTGGCGCTGGACCAGCTGCTCACGGCACAGCACCCGGTGAGCGAGCCGCAGCACCACGACGAGATGCTGTTCATCATCCAGCACCAGACCACCGAGCTGTGGCTCAAGCAGCTGCTGCACGAGCTCTCGTCCGCTCGGGAGCTGCTCGCCCGTGACGACCTGCGCGAAGCACTCAAGCGCATCGCCCGGGTCAAGCGCATCCAGGACGTGATGACGCAGCAGTGGTCGGTGCTCGCCACCCTCACGCCCACCGAGTACGCACAGTTCCGCGGAGCGCTCGGCAACTCGTCCGGGTTCCAGTCCGTGCAGTACCGGGCGGTGGAGTTCGCCCTCGGCAACAAGAACGAGAAGATGCTGAACGTCTTCGCCGACCACCCCGCGAACCTCGCGCTGCTCACGGCCGAGTGGGAGAAGCCGACCCTGTACGACGAGTTCCTGCGGTTCGCCGCCCGGCGCGGCCTGCCGGTCCCGTCCTCGATCCTCGACCGCGACGTGCGCGAGCCGTACCGCGAGACCCCGGAGCTGGTGCCCGCGATCCGCGAGATCTACCAGGACCCGAACCGGTACTGGGACCTGTACGAAGCGTGCGAAGACCTGGTCGACCTCGAGGACAACTTCCAGTTCTGGCGCTTCCGGCACCTCAAGACCGTCTCCCGCACGATCGGCATGAAGGTCGGCACCGGCGGATCCAGCGGCGTCGGCTTCCTGCAGCGCGCCCTGGATCTGACGTTCTTCCCCGAGCTCTACACCGTGCGCACCGAGATCGGCAGCTGATGCACGCCGCGACGTTCTTCGACGGGGTCGGCTGGCGCGAGGGCGTCGTCGAGCTCGTCGACGGGCGGGTGTGGCTGAGCGATGGGCACTCCGCTGCCGGCCTCCCCCGCCTCGACGGCGTCGTGCTGGGCGGGTTCACGGACCACCACGTGCACCTGCAACTCGTCGACCACGCGCAGTTGTCGGGTTCGCGCCTGGGGCGCGTGGTCGACCTCGGCGGCAACCCGGGCGTGCTGCGCCGACTCGCGCGTGGCGGGATCAAAAACGCGCCCGCGACCCGCGATTCCGGCACGTTTTCGATCCCGCACCCGCACCCGCTCGTCGAGTTCGCGGGGGCGTTCGTCGCCGCCCCGGGTGGATACCCCTCCGACCGCGAGTGGGCACCGGAAGGCTCGGTGCGCGAGGTCGCGGACGAGAGAGCCGCGGCGGATGCGGTGGCCGAGATGGCGGATGCCGGGGCCTCCTGTCTCAAGGTCACGAGCAACAGCACGGCCGGACCGGTCTTCTCGGACGACCTGTTCCGCACGATCGTCGGCATCGCCGCGAGCCGCTCCCTCCCGGTCGTCGCCCACGCCGAAGGACCGGGTGAGGCGCAGCGCGTCGTCGCCCTCGGCGCCGCCCGCCTCGCCCATGCCCCGTTCACGGAACGCCTCGACGATGAGGAGATCGCACGGCAGGCGGCCTCGGCGTCGTGGATCTCGACCCTCGCCATCCACGACGGCCCCGCGCGCGCGATCGCGATCGACAACGTCCGCCGTTTCCACGCGGCAGGAGGGACCGTGCTCTACGGCACCGACCTGGGCAACGGACCGATGCCGAACGACCTGAACGCCCGGGAGGTCGCCGCCCTCCGCGAGGCCGGCGTCCACGCCGATGCGCTCCTGCACGCGCTCTCCCCGCTGGATCCGCTCGCCCCGTCGGCGACGCTCCTGTTCCTTCCCGGTGCCTCTCCCGCGACAGCCGACCCGCTCGCCGCACGCCCCCTCATCCCCGCAGACCTGAAGGTGTGACATGACCGACCCCCTCGACCGTGAACTGCTCGACCTCGCCCGCACCCTCGACGCCGCCGACCCGCTGCGTGCGCACCTCGACGCGTTCGCCGATGCCCCGGGCGTCACGGCCTACCTCGACGGCAACTCCCTCGGCCGTCCGCTGCGCGACATCCCCGAGAAGCTCGCCGCGTTCGTGCGCGAGGACTGGGGCACCCGGCTCATCCGCTCCTGGGACGAACAGTGGATGGCGCTGCCGATGGAGTTGGGCGACCGCATCGGACGCGTGGCACTCGGAGCCGGCGCGGGCCAGACCGTCGTGGCCGATTCGACCAGCGTGCTGATCTACAAGCTCATGCGTGCCGCCGCGACCGCCGATCCCACCCGGACGGAACTCGTGATCGAGGCGGGGAACTTCCCCACCGACCGCTTCCTGGCCGAAGGCGTCGCCGCCGAGACGGGCCTGACCCTGCGCTGGTTGGAACCCGACCCGGTGGCCGGCGTGACCGTCGCCGACGTGGCCGCGGTGGTCTCGGAGCGCACGGCCCTGGTGTCGCTCAGCCACGTCGACTACCGATCCGGAGCCCTGGCGGATATGCCCGGCATCACTTCGGTCACGCACGAGGCCGGCGCGCTGATGATGTGGGATCTGTGCCACTCCGCCGGCGTCGTGCCGATGCAGCTCGACGACTGGGGCGTGGACGTCGCGGTCGGCTGCACGTACAAGTACCTGAACGGTGGCCCGGGATCCCCCGCCTTCGCGTACCTCCGCCGCGGGCTCCACGGAGTGCTGCGGCAGCCGATCCAGGGGTGGTGGAGTGCCGCCGACATCTTCGCGATGGGCCCCGAGTACGTGCCGTCCGGCGATATCCGCCAGTTGCTCAGCGGCACGCCGCCGGTCACATCGATGCTCGCGATGCAGGGGATGCTCGACCTGATCGAGGAGTCGACGATCGAGAGCGTGCGTGCCAAGTCCCGCTCCCTGACCGATCTGGCGGTCCGCGCCTACGATGCCGTCCTCGCGCCCCTCGGTGTGCGCCTGCTCAGCCCGCGCGACGCCGACCTCCGAGGCGGACACGTGACGATCGGCCATGCCGACTTCCGGGACGTGACACGGAAGCTGTGGGCGGAGGGGATCATCCCGGACTTCCGCTTCCCCGACGGCATCCGCCTCGGCCTCTCCCCGCTGAGTACCTCGCACGTCGAGACGATCACGGGTGTGCTCGCCATCCGCGACGCGCTGGAGTCCGGTGACTTCTGACTTCCCGGACGCGCCCGTCCTCGACGACATCGATGCGCGTCCCGGCAGCACGGCCTCGCTGCTGCGGACGTTCATCGGCGTCTTCCTGCGTCCTCTCGGCGGATGGATCTCGGCGGCGGACCTGGTGGCGCTCGCGGGAGACCTCGGCATCCCGCCCACGCAAGCCCGCACCGGCATCGCCCGCCTCAAGCAGAAAGGGCTGCTGCTCGCCGAGCGCGACGACACGATCGGCTACCGGTTGAACCCGGCCGCGATCCCGATGCTGGAGCGCGGCGACCGTCGCATCTTCGAGATGCGCGAGATGACGGATACCGACCCGTGGTGCCTGGTCTCCTTCTCGATCCCGGAGAGCGCGCGCAGTACCCGTCACCAGCTGCGCCGCCGACTGCAGTGGATCGGTGCCGGAGTCGTGTCGCCCGCACTGTGGATCTGCCCCGGGCACCTTCGGGACGAGGCCCTGCAGATCCTCTACGAGCTCGACGCGCGGCGCTGGGCGACGCTGTTCCTGGCCTCCGCCCCTGCCCCGGCCGGCACGCTCGTCGAGGCGGCCGCCCAGTGGTGGGACCTCGACGCGCTCCGCGCCGAGCACCTCGCCTTCCAGGCGTCTCTCGCGACGTTGCCGACGGAGCCCTTCGCGGCATCCGTGCAGCTGATCGACCGCTGGCGGGTGCTGCCGTACACCGACCCGGGCCTGCCGCCGTCGATGCTGCCGACGGATTGGTCCGGTCGGCGCAGCTTCGACGAGTTCGCCCGCCGGTCGGCGGCTCTGTCCGAGCCCGCGTGGGAGCACGTGCGCGCCCGGATCACCGAGCGCGCACGTTCCGTCTAGTCCGCGCGCCCGCCGACTTCGGCGAGGAATCCCGCCACGTGCTCCTGCAGGCGCAGGATGCGCAGGTCGCGCGCGAACTCCCGGTCGAAGCCCTGATAGGCCAGTGGCGGCAGGATGCGCACGTTGCGGTTGCAGCCGAACTCGGCGCACGTGAGGACGCCCACGGAGTCGCCCTTGCGCCCCGCAGGTCCGGCTTTGCGCGCGACGTACAGCTGCACGTCGTTGCGGAGCGTGACGTCTTCGCACCACGAGCACTGGGCGCGGGCGAGCACCCGCTGCTCGGCGCGCTGCAGGAAGACGCCCACCACGGCGTCGTCGACCCAGGTGACGACGTAGGCCCGGCGGGGGATCTTCGGGTCGACCCAGCCGAGGAAGTCGAGTCGCTCGAAGTCGATCTCGGCGAAGCCGGGCGGGAGGGACAGGTCGGAGACCTCCTTGCGGGAGACGTTGAGGAAGGAGGCGCGGATGGCGCGATCGTCGATGAGACGCATGGGAGCAGTGCTTTCAGGTTTTCGCCGCAACGGGCGAGTCGATCGGAGTGAGGAGCCCGGACAGGGAAGCCGGGTACGACGCGACACCGGCGACGGGGTTCCGTCTCCGGCCGGTCCTCAGCCTCTGCCTGCGGCGCGAGGGGCGCCTGCAGCTCCGCTCTGCGCCCGAGGGGCGCTCATCGACGACAGCACCCGGCGATTCTACACCCGTATGTTTCGCCGCATGTCGGGCCGCCTGGCCCGGGATCGGCGGGCGACCTACTCTTTTCGGAACATCGATCCGAAGGAGACCACCGTGTCCACGCCGCTCAACCGCCTTTCGCCCGTCCCGGTGCGTGAGCGTGCGGCGTGCATGTGCAGCAACGGCGGCCGCTGCTCGTCCTTCGCTCCGGGGCACGCTCTGCACCTGATCCAGGCGCGCATCGCCTCGGCGACCTCCGCGGAATGGGTCGACGGCATCGTGGAGGCGTCCGACCCGGTGGCGGGCGACCTCCTCGTGCGCACGCTCGACGGCGCCGTGCACGCGCTGTGGAACGCCTCGGGCGCGGCACTCGAGGCGGGGCCCGGAACACCGGTGGCGCTGCACGCCCGCTACGCGGTCCTCGCCGTGGGACGCACGCAGTTCAACGTCGCCGCCGTCTGAGCCGACCGCGACTCAGGCACCCGCCATCATCATGTCCCTCATCGCCGCGCACGCGTCCATGCACGCCTGGCAGGCCTGAGCGCACAGACGGCAGACCTCGCTCATGTCGGCGTGCTCCATGCACTCGTCCATGCAGGTCTGACACATGGCGATGCACGCATCGAGCATCGCCATCATCGAGGCCGGCGTCATCCCCTGCATCCGCAGCATCGATCGCATCATCGTGCTCGCCATGTCCGCACAGTTCATGCAGGCCGGAGAACAGTCCATCATCTGCGTCGAACACACCGTGCAGGCCTGTTCGCACGCCGCACACGCGTCCATGCACGCCTGCACCACCGACATGTCCATCATCTGCATGTCGGGCATCGACTCCATGTTCTTCGACATGGCGCCCATCATCATCGAGTCCATCGCACACCGCTTCCTCGGTCGGGTCGACGGGCAGGACCACCCGCCTGGCGCCAGGCTAGTCCTCCGCGCTCGCTGCGTCGATGGGGGCAGAACGTTGACACGACCCGCCTCGATTGTCAATCCCGTAGCTGCTTCCGCGCCCGCGTGGAAAGGTCGGAGCCAATCGAATCCGCCCACGAGAGGAGCAGAACATGAGTGCTGCAGACGACATGAAGCACGCTGCCGAGAAGGCCGCCGGAAAGGTCAAGGAAGGCGTCGGAAAGCTCACCGACAACGAGCGACTCGAGGCCGAGGGCCAGGCGGACCAGGTGAAGGCTTCGGCCAAGCAGGCCGGCGAGGACGTGAAGGACGCAGCCGGCAAGGCCGGAGACAGCGTCCGCGACGCGTTCGATAAGAAGTAAGGACCGGTCCCCCGGACACCGAAGAGGTGAGGTCCGCCGAAGGGCGGGCCTCACCTCGATGGGTCAGACGTTGTGAGTCGTCAGACCTTGCGGCTGCCGCTGATCGCTCGGATCAACCAAGCGATCACAGCGATCGCGAGGAGGACGAGCCCGACCCACAGGAGGAACTGGAGCGACTGCACCAGTCCTCCGGTGATCGCAAGGATCACGGCGACGACGATGACGATGATCAGGAGGATGTTCATCGGTCTTTCCCTTCTTTCGGCAGGCGCGGACGCCCGACTGCGGTGCCCTCACGCTAGCCCGAGAAGACCATCTGCCCGAGGGGGTTGACTTCCACCCTCCGAGTGCGCGAAGGAGACGAGCACGTGCCAGGAAGACGCGAGAACTCGCTGAAGGATCCCGAGCTGTACGAAGAGCTTCGGAACGACGGGGCATCCAAGGAGAAAGCCGCGCGCATCTCGAACGCCGCCGCGAAAGAGGGCCGCAGTGCGGTCGGGCGCCGCGGCGGGGAGCACGGCGACTACGAGGACTGGACGGTCCCCGAGCTGCGCGGACGCGCCAAGGAGCTGGGTCTGACCGGCTACAGCGGCAAACGGAAGTCGGAGCTGATCTCCGCGCTCAGGGATCACTGAGGCCGCGGATGACGCGCTTCGGCATCGAGGAGGAGTTCCTCTTCGTCGATGCGCACTCGCTCACGCCGGTCACCCTGGCCGCAGGGACCCGCGAGCGCATCACCCGGCTGCGGACGGGCGGTGAGGTCACGAAGGAGTACCTGACCTCGCAGATCGAATGCCTCACGGAGCCGGTGTCGACCGCCGCGGATGCGGAGGCGCAGTCGACCCATCTCCGCGGCCTGATCGGCTGGCACGCCCGCGAGCAGAGCGCGATCGCCGCGGGTACCGGAACCCCCTTCGCGACGACCCGTTCCTCGGCGGTGTCTCCCTCCGCCCACTACGACGACGTCGCGTCGTGGCTCGGCCACCTCACCCGCGACCACGAGGTGAACGGCCTGCATGTGCATGTGGAGGTGCTCGACGACGAGGAACGGGTGCGCGCACTCAACCGGGTGCGGGGCTGGCTCCCGGTGCTGCTCGCCCTCACCGGCAACAGCCCCTTCGCGGGCGGACGCGACTCGAGCTTCTCGAGCTGGCGGAGCATCCTGATCCGCCGGTTGCCGGGATCGTGGAGCCCACCCCGGTTCCGCGACTTCGACGACTACCGCACGCAGGTGGAGCAGCTCGTCGATCTGCGGGCGATCACCGACCCGGCGGCCCTCTCCTGGGCGGCGCGGATCTCGGATCGCTTCCCCACGGTCGAGCTTCGGGTCTTCGACGCGCAGCTGACCGCGGAGGATGCCGTGTTCGCCGCCGTCCTCTCCCGCGCGATCGTCCTCACCGACGAGCAGCCGCACGGGGATGCCGGGATCGACGGCCTCGACGCCTCCTTGTGGACGGCCGCCCGCCACGGGATGGACGCCCGCATGATCGATCCCACGACCGGAGCGGTCGCCGCCGCCTGGGCGGTCGCCGATCGGATGCTCGCCGTCATCGCCTCCACGCTCCGTGACCTCGGCGACGACGAGCGGGTCCGCGAAGGGATCGCCCGGCTGCGGGCAGTCGGCACGGGCGCCGACCGGCAGCGTCGTGCCCTCGACCAGGGCGGAACGCCGATGCTCGCCCGGCTGCTCGCCGCAGGCACCCCGGCGCCGGTGGCCTGACCCCCACCGCCCCCGGGGTCCGTCACCGGGAGTAAGGTCGGCCTGTGGCATCCTTCGCCCCTCTCCAGCGCCTCGTGATCTCGATCGCCGTGCTCGCTTCGTTCGTGACGTTCCTCGACGGCACGGTCGTGAACGTCGCACTGCCGGCGATCAGTCGCGAACTCGGCGGCGGCATCACCACGCAGCAGTGGGTGGTCGACGCGTATCTGATCACTCTCAGCGCCCTGATCCTGCTCGCAGGCTCCGTCTCCGACGCGTACGGACGCGTCCTCGTGATGCGCATCGGCCTGATCTCCTTCGGCGTCGCCTCCATCGCGGTCGCCGCCGCCGTCGACCCGCTGATGCTGATCGTCGCCCGGGCCGCACAGGGCGCCGCCGGAGCACTGCTGGTCCCGAGCTCGCTCGCGCTGATCACCGCGACCATGCGCGCCGATGTCCAGGCCCGGGCCATCGGGGTGTGGACCGCGTTCACCACGGGGGCGCAACTGGTCGGGCCGCTGCTGGGCGGCTTGTTCGTCGACTTCATCTCCTGGCGGTTCGTCTTCCTCATCAACGTCATCCCCATCGGGATCACCCTGTTCCTGCTGGCCCGTCTGCATCTGCCCGAGCATCCGCGCGGCATCAAGGTCGACTGGTGGAGCGGTGCCCTGTGCGCAATCGGGCTCGGCGCCGTGGTGTTCGCCCTGATCGAGCAGCCCAACCTGGGATGGCAGTCGCCCGCCATCTGGATCCCCGCCGTCGCAGGTGCCGCCCTGTTCGGGCTGTTCCTGTGGCGCCAGCAGCACTCCGCCTCCCCGCTCATGCCGCTGTGGCTGTTCCGCGTGCGCGACTTCGGCTGGGGAAACCTCGCCACCCTCTTCGTGTACGCCGCCCTGTCGCTCAACGGCTTCGTCGTGGGCGTCTATCTGCAGCAGGGTGCCGGGCTGAGCGCGACGGCCGCCGGTCTCGCGAGCCTGCCGATGACCATCCTGATGATCCTGGTGAGCTCGCGCGCCGGTCGCTGGGCGGGCAGGTGGGGTCCGCGCATCTTCATGACGGTCGGACCGCTGATCATGGCCGTCGGAGCCCTGATGCTCTTGTCGGTCGCCGACGATTTCGACTACTGGTGGCAGGTGCTGCCCGCGATGATCGTGATGGGTCTCGGTCTGTCTCTCACCGTGGCCCCGCTGACCGCCGCGATCCTCGGTGCGATCGATGAGAACCACTCCGGCATCGCCTCAGCCGTCAACAACGCCGTCTCGCGCGTCGCCGGACTGCTCGTGGTCGCGATGCTCTCCACGATCGTCGGCGGACAGCTCGACCTCGATGGGTTCCACAGTGCGGCGTGGGTCACCGCGACACTGCTCGTGATCGGCGGGGTGGTGTCGTGGATCGGCATCCGTCGCAATCCGGCCGAGC
>NZ_JRKC01000097.1:0-1669 GCF_000800925.1 Microbacterium sp. ZOR0019
CGTAGCCACCGGCGGCGGGCGCGGAGCGACGCTCCCCGGCATCCGATCGTCCGCCGCGCTCGGCGCGCGCGCCGTCACGGGCGGGGCCACCGTTGTGGCGATCGTGGAAGGAGGTCTTCTTCGCGCCGTAGCGCGGCTCGAAGTTCGCGGACGGGCGTCCGCCCTTGGGCTTCTTGTTCTTCGGCATTGCGGTGTCTTCCTGTGTTCTCGCACGAGAACAGCGCCGCGCGCACGCGCGAGCACCCTGCGCCTGATCGGGCTCGATCAGCGGGGTTCCGGACTGTCAGCGGCCGGGGCCATTCATGTGATGGTTGATTAGCGTCGAGCGACGCTCACCATCGGCCCCTGGACTCACACTTCATACACAGAAAACGTCCGCGCCAACGCGCGGGTGTCCGAAGCCGACCGTCCGATACTACCGGACGCACCTGAGAGAGTGCTGCCGCAGGCGTGGCCGTACGATGTCGAGGTGAGTACCGCTTCCCCCACCGGCACCCAGATCACCCTCCGACGCGGCGAGGTGGATGCGCAGATCGCCCAGGTCGGTGCGTCCCTGCGTTCGCTGCGCATCGGCGGTGTCGATCTCGTGCCGCCGTATCCCCTCGACCTGCCGACTCCCGCGTGTTCCGGTGTGGTGCTCGTGCCGTGGCCGAACCGGGTGCGCGACGGACGCTGGGAGGACGACGGCACCGCGCGAGCGCTCGCGATCACCGAGCCGAAGTTGAACAATGCGAGCCACGGACTGCTGCGCTTCACCTCCTACGAGGTGTCGCAGACCGACACCGAAGCCGTGCTGCGAGCGACCATCGTGCCGCAGACCGGCTATCCGTATCTGGTCGAGACCGCGGTGACCTACACCCTCACCGCCGACGGCATCCAGGTCGCACACGCCCTCACCAACCGCTCGGACACCCCGGCGCCGGTCGCGCTGGGCACGCATCCGTTCGTCACGATCGGCGATGTCGACCCGCACGACCTCACGCTGAGGATCCCCACGAAGACCGCGTTCGAGACCGATGAGCGGATGCTGCCGACCGGGACGCGTCCGGCGGATACCGCGCTGCGGGATGGCGTCCGCCTGGGAGACGTGAGCCTCGACACCGGCTTCACCGATCTCACGCGCGACCCGGACGGGCGGGTACGCCACTCGCTCACCGCACCGGACGGCCGTCGCGTGACCCTGTGGCAGGGTGAGGGCTTCGACTACGTGCAGGTGTACACCACACCCGCGTACCCCGGACAGAGCCTCGCGGTCGCGATCGAGCCGATGACCGCACCCGCCGATGCGCTCAACAGCGGCCTCGGCATCCGCCGCCTGGCCCCGGAAGAGACCTGGACCCTGCACTGGGGCATCACGTTCAGCTGACCTGTTCCGACCCGTCGCAGCGTCGGCCCGTTGACAACTCCTCAAGGATCGACTCGAAAGGCCCCGGACCACGCATCTGCCTGCGGATCCGGGGCCTTTCTGCGGAGTTGTGAACGCGCGTGAGTTGTGACCGTCCGCCGGAACCCCCGCCGGACGGACCCGCTACTCCCGGTCGCGCAGTTCGCGCCGGGTGAGCTGCCGTGCGTGCGGCAGACCAGACGCGTCGATCAGCACTGAACCGGCCGGAGCTGCCGCAGCGCCCGACGCATCCGGCCCGACCGGAGCATCCGGCTCGGGCGCCCC
>NZ_JRKC01000098.1:0-7399 GCF_000800925.1 Microbacterium sp. ZOR0019
TGCGTCGGGGAAGTTCGGTGAGGGGTACACGGAGTTGACGACGGGTCTGAAGACCGCGGTCGACGGCATCAACGACATGTCGGAGTCGCTGCTGGGCATGATGCGGGCGATCCAGGATCTGGATCAGCAGCTCGCCGGTAGCTGACACACGGTCTCGGGAAGGGGTCGACGGGATCCGTCGGCTCCTTCTCACCACCCCCGCTGGAGAGGACGTTCGCGATGGACATCATGCTCGATCTGGACCGGCTCCGACTGACGAAGACCGGCCTGACATCGTCGGTCGATGCCTTCGAATCGGCGGCTCAGACCAACGATGCGCTGGAGAGCGCCGTCGGAAAGCCGGACGGACGTTCCGAGCTGCGGCAGAAGGTCTCCGACTTCGAGGACGACTGGAAGTCGAACCGCGGCAAGCTGCAGAAGAACCTCGACGAGATCCTCAAGCAGCTGACCGGGATCATCGATGGTTGGGAGCAATGGGACTCCGAGACCGCGAACGGATTCGAGAACCCGACGAGCACCGCAGACGTCTCGGTAGGAAAGGCCACTCCACGATGAGGTCTCCGTTCACGCAGCACGAACTGCGACCGCTTGAGGGGAACCCGACCGTGATCTGGGATGACGGCGACGGATTCGTGAAGCTCGCCGCCACGATGTCCGAGACCGCGGTGCTGCTCACCGAGATCGGTGACTCCAGCGTGCACAAGAGCAAAGGCACGGACAAACTCGGCGACATGGCGCGGGAGTCGTCGAGTGACCTGTCGGATGCTGCGGTGCGCTACGAGGGGACGGGCACGGCGCTGCGTACCTATGCGGATGCGTTGAGGACCGCGCAGAACTGGCTCGACCTTCACCTCGACGAGGTCGAGCGCGCGGAGAGGGACTATCAGAGCGCGCTCGATGAGAAGGAAACCGCCGACCGGAACCAGGCCTCGATCGAGCATCAGTGGCCGTGGGAGGACGAGCCGACACAGGCCGACAAGGAAGCAGCGTCCGGTGCTGTCGACGCGGCGAACACCTCGCTCACCGGAGCGAAGGCGGATCGCGACGCCCAGTGGCGCAGTTTCGACCATGTCTTCGGGGCGTGGTCCGATGCGTATGACGATGCCGTGGAGGGCGTGCAGAAGGCCATGGACACGGCCGACAACGGCGACGGATTCTGGGGATTCGTCGACGACCTCCTCACCGTCATCTCCGTCGTCCTGATCGTTCTCACGATCGTCGCGCTGATCATCGGCGCCCCGTTCACTGGCCTGCTGGCGGGGGTACTCCTCGGACTCACCCTCCTCAGCCTCGGTCTCACGGCGCTCAAGTATCTCGACGGTCGTGCGACGCTGGGCGATGTCGGGCTCGCCGCGCTCGGCCTGCTGCCGTTCGGGATCGGGAGGGTGCTCTCGAAGGGCGTTCCTGCGCTCGGTGCCGTCCTCAGCGGCGGACGGGGTGTCGTCACCTCGGTGATCCGCGCGGGCCTGCCGCGCGTGCGGCTCTTTCATCCGTCCACCTGGGCGACGCCGTTCCAGTGGCTCGCAGCCCCTATCCGTTCGATGTCGAACCTGCCCAGACCGGGTCTCTTCGTCAACCCGTTGCGGACGATCGTCAACGGCGGCCCCGAGGTGCAGCAGATGCAGCGATTCCTCACGACGATGCACAACTCGCAGTGGGGGACGAATCCGGCCGTGCAGCAGTTCATCGCGGCGACCGCGTCGCACTTCCCCTCCAGCCTGGTATCGCGGCTGAACGCGGTGAACTGGCTCGGATCCACGAGTCTGAACGTCTACGGGTCGATCACGGCGCCCTGGTGACGGCCTACGCTTGATTCTCATGACCTCCCCTCGGGCCTCCGTGCACAAGCGGATCACGACGATGTATCTCCTGCTGCGGATGATGCAGGCGGCGGCGCTGATCGTCTATCTGGTTGGGTCTTTGCTTCTCACCGGAGGACAGATCGCCGCCGGTCGTGCGCCGATGTGGGGCGTTGCCATCGACTACCCCCTGTTCTCTTTTCCAGGGCTGCTATCTCTCGTCGTGTCCGTCATCGGTCTCATCCTGGCCGCCGCTGTTCTCGCTACGGCGCGTGTGAACGATTCCGGTCGAGTGGGCGGAGCGTTCGCGGCGACGGGTGCGGCCACCGCGTCCTCGGCGATGTTCGCGTGGATGCTCCCTTCGGAAGGGGCGACCGAGGCTACGCTGCGGTGGGTAGCGGCCGGTCTCGACGGGACCGCCACTGTGGTTCTGATGGTCGCAGCGCTGATCCTCGCCGTCCGAGATGACCGTGCTCGTCAGCGTGAAGGACGCCCGATATGGACCCCGGGTCAGGAAAGCTGATGGCCGAAGACGAGCCCGGCGGATTCAGCATCCTGTTCCCGCCGGGATGGACACGGTACTTCATCGATGATGAGGGGCGAAAAGCCCTGATCATGCGGATGTCGTCGCAGATTCGAGCGCTCGGTCGCCCCGATCTCGATGTCGAGGCGCGGATGCTGATCAGCCAGCAATGGAAGCAGATGCAGGCGCGGAGTGTCGGTGCGGTCTACCTTCCGGACGCGATGGGGGACGACTCGACACCTCTGCCGATGTCGTTCGCGCTGATCCAATACGTCGCTCGTCCCGGAGCCGATTTCGAGTCGGCGTTCCGCGACATGGCGAAGGGGGCCGTCGAAGCTTTCGACACGTCGATCGGTCGGATTCTGCGGACCGAGAGCGAGCGCCGCGGCACAGACGAGCTCGCGGAGGTGATCGGGCGGCAGATCGACTACGGCATCGCGCTTCCGAACCCGCGTGACCGTCGCGGCATGATCGTCTCGACCTCCATCACCACGCTCGACGACACGGCACCTGATCTGGTGCAGGGTCTGATCGAGCTCAGCGACACGGTCGTCGAGACGTTCCGGTGGCGTGCGTGACCGGCTACCGGGTGCTGCCAGACCAAGCCGCCTGGCTGACACTTCCGCTCGAGTTCCCGTGGGGAGACTTCGTCGATGACGTCTCCTGGGCCGCCGAGGTCGCAGATGACAGAGCAGTTGCCGACGCGCCTGCGGCCGTCCGCACGGCGATCGCCGAGAGCGCGCTCACTCTCGTGCGCGCCGAGCCGCCGCTTCCCGGCGTGCGGGAGCGTTTCTGGTGGCTCCCCTCGATCGGCGGATCGGTCGTGGTCGCGCATCTGACGGCCGTCGAACTCGACGAGTCGCTCCACGAGCAGCCCCTCGATTCCTTTGTCTTCCTCGGCGCGGGAGGAATGGTCCAGAACATCACCGAGGTCGAGGGAACCGCGTTCGACACGGCCCTGGACTGTGTGCTGCTCGTCCCGGTCGACGACACGACCATCGCGCTGAGGCGCCTTCTCGGACGGACGGCGCGGATGCTGCTCATGCTCGATGTGTTCGTCGATGACGGCGGTGCGCTCCACGAGGCGCAGCACGATATCTCGGCGCTCTTCACCTCGATCGAAGTGGTGCACTGATCGTGCGCCTGGATGGGGAGTCGCTGCTGGGCATGATGCGTGCGATCCAGGATCTGGATCAGCAGCTCGCGGGCAGCTGACGAACGGCACGGTTTCACGGAGAGGGTCGACCAGGTGGTCGGCCCTCTTCGTCGTCACCCGCCCGACGGCGGCCCGTGTGAGACGTCGGCCCGCCAAGTGGCAGTGAGACCCTCCGATCCCATAAGGTGGCCGAGTGAATCAGACGGACAGGTCCCGCATCTCGGGCCGCCGTTGCGACTGCGGCTACCTCGCCACCGGCACGCCGCCTGCGAGGCTCTGCTTCGACTGTGGAGATCGAGCGCTGGCCGATTGGGTCGCGGAGGAGAAGAGCGTGCTCGGGCCCCTGCCGGGCTACGCGGTCGAGGTGGCGGAGATCATCCGCGACGCGGCGAAGAACCAGGCGGCGGCGATCAAGAAGCGCTCGAATGAACCCTTCGCCGAAGCCGCACGCGAGCGGAGCCAGGCGGCCCGGCGTCTTTCGCGGGTCCGCCGTGCCCACCGCCGCGAGCTGGACGGGGTCTCTCTGGACCGCTGGCAGGCGGCTGCCGCCCTGCTCGGCAGTGACCCCCGGGAGTTGTTCCGCAAGGAGTCCAAGCGCTTCGTGAAGCGTGGTCTCGGAGCGGCGCAGCTGACGGCCTTGGGTGTCGATGCGATGCAGATCGTCGTCAAGACCGTGCAGGAGAAAAGACGCTGATCGAGTGTGGGGACTTCTCCCCATCGCCTGAGCGGCATGGTGACCGCTATCGTCGAATCCGGCGAGGGAGGACCACTGATGGCGGGCAACGACGGGATGCTGCTTCCGATGAGCGAGCTGCAGGAGATGTCACAGCAGATCACTTCGATCATCACCGAGTTCGAGTCGGCCAGCGCGCGACAGGGAGATGTCCAAGAAGCGGTCGGTCGGCCCGCCGGTGATGGGCGACTGCGCGACCGCTGCCACTCGTTCGAGGGCAGCTGGAACGACAGCCGGGACAAACTCCTCAGCAAGCTCCGCACGGTGAGCGAGCGCGTGCAAGGAACGATCGACGAGACGCAGCAGGCCGACGTCGACCTCGCGAGCCAGATGGAGCCGTCTTCCCCGTCGAGTCAGCCGGCGGGGCGGGGCCCCGGCGCTGCCCAGGCAGTCTAGGAGAACAACATGCAGACGACCAGAGGGCGCACGGTCGAGGTCATCGCCGGGAACCCCGGCGACATCGACGCCAGAGCCACGCAGATCTCCGATCTCGCTGACGACATGTTGTCCGCTGCCGCGACCCTGCGCGGCATCGGCGACGGCAGCATCCGCGGCAAGGGCTATGCCATGGACAAGATCCGCGAGGTCGTGGACGACTCGCACAAGGATCTCAAGGAGGCGGGCGAGCGCTATCGCCCGGCGGGGACCGTTCTCAGTCGCTACGCGACCGCGCTGTCGACGGCGCAACAGCAGATGGCCACGATCGTCTCGGACTGCGAGACCTCCTTGAGTGCGGTTCAGTCGGCCCAAGGTGACGCTTCGGATGCACAGGGCGCGTTCAGCAGCTTCCGCACCGAGGTCGCCGCTGCCCCTCCCGCTCCCGAGGAGCAGGATGCGAGCGCGCAGCAGAGCGACCGACTCGAGCAGGCGGCTGCGAGTGCGGCGCTCGCGCTCTCGCAGGCGAGGGAGACGCACGCCGAGAACCTCCGTGCCTACGACGGCGTCTTCGAGACGTGGGAGGGCGCCTACGAGACGGCCGTGAGCGACCTCGAGGATGCCAACAAGATCGGCGAGGACTCCACCTGGGAGAACATCGCCGGCGTCCTCGCCGTCGTCGCTGAAGTGCTCAGCTGGGTCGGACTCGGTCTCGCCGTCCTCGGCCTGATCATCGGCGGCCCTTTCATTGCCGCGCTCGCCGTGATCGTCGCCGTCGCGTCGCTGCTCGTCACGGTCGCTCTCATGTTCGACGGGCGCAAAGGCATCGGCGACCTGTTGTGGTCGGTGGTGGGTATCCTCCCCATAGGCAAGCTCGGCCTGCTGTTCAAGAAGGGCGGACAGCTGAAATTCCTCGGGGAGATCGGCAAAGGCATCGCGAAGCCGTTCCAACAGGTCAAGGGTCTCCGGGGACTCCAGTTCGCCCCGCGCAGCGGATGGCGGGCCGACTGGCTGCCGAAGTTCGATGCTTTCGCCGGTCGGGTGTCCGGCGTCAAGATGACCGGCCCTTTCTCGTTGAAGGGGATGCTCGACCGATTCGTCGGCGGTACCGGGCGCTCCTTCACGATCGCGTTCACGGACGCTGTCGGGTCGGCGCCGAAGCAGGCCATGGGAACCCAGTTGTTCAGTCAGCTGCCGACGGCGCTGCAGAACGTCGTCGGCGGAGCACCGACGACGTTCGAGCAGGTCTTCAACGTCTACAAGTGGATCGACCGCGGTGTGTCGGCGACGGGAGGACGCCCTTCCGGCGCCCTCTCGCCCGCGGGTGCCATCAATGGGCTGTTCTGAGATGGGCGAGTCACTGTCGGAATCCGGGTGGGATCTGAACTACGACGCCGCGTTGTTCATCCCCCTTCCCTCGGCGGAGGAGCTCGCCGCCGATCCGGAGCGCGGGCCGATGTGGATCGGGGAGGTTCTCGAGCACTACGCGGCGTCGGCACCGCTGACCGAAGGTGACCGCCAGGGTCTGACGGTGACCGCCGAGGCACTCCTGAGCATGGCCGAGCCGTTCGTGATGCGCCTGTGGTTCGCTCCGCCCGGGTTCTACAGCGATGTGCTGGTGAGCCTTGTGGTGACCGACGCCGAAGGGGACTCGGCGAGAGAGATCGTCCAGCGTGTGACCGAGAATCCGGGAGCGACCGCGCCCGACGGGATCGCCATCGAGTCGGATACGCATGGCTCAGGAGTTCTGATCCGCCGCACCGCCGGAGTGCAGGCTCAAGACTCGAGTGCACTGCTGGTCGCCCAGTGGGATCTGCTGCTCCACGTGCACGGTGTGCTCATCGCCGCCAACGTCATGGCCACCACGCTTCCGGTGCTCGCCCAGCTCGAGGGTGAGCTGCTGGCCCTCGTCGAAGGCATCGTGCTCCCCGACGCCGTCATCGCATGATGCCGTCTCGGGGGCTTTTCCTGTGAGGATGGGGAGATGAACGATCTTCGTGTGGAGCTGCGGTACGGCATCCCCCCGTTCCGAATCGCGCTGCCGCCGGGGTGGCATCGAAGGGCTGCGTCGACGGCAACCGAGAAGGCTGACCTCGCGCGTGCATCGGAGCTGTTCCGCCAAGCCGGACGCCCCGATCTCGAGGCACAGTATCGGGCGATGATGGCCCGTGTGCGTCAGGGCATGACGCGGGCGAAGGTGTTCGCGATCTACCGGCAGGAGGATGTCGAAGCCGACGAACTCCTGCCGATGTCGATCACGGCGTCGGCGGTCGATGGCGAGGGTGGCCGCAATCTCGACGCCTGGATCACGGATGCGTTCCGGCTGCGTGGAGCGAGCTTCCTCGAGGATGCCAAGCATGTCGTGCGGTGGGAGGGCCCGGCGGCCCAGGCGCCCCGTGGCGCGGAGCTCGAACAGGTGACCGGACGAACGATCACGTACGCCCTGCCGGTGCCGGAGACCGACCGCACGCGCGCGCTGGTGTTCACGACGACCATCCTCACGCCAGACGGTGGCGGGATCTCCGACGAAGCGATTCAGGGCATGACACTGCTCAGCGATCTGATGATCTCCACCGTTGCGTGGGAGCAGGCGATGCCGGAGACGGTTCCGGGCTCGGTGTGAGCGACTGCGGCTTTGTTCCGCCATCCGGTGGGGGACGGGTCGGTGATGGGGAGTTGTCCCCATCGACGGTGTTTGTGGGTGCCGCGTAGGGTGGTGTTATTCGGGCCGGAGGGGTCCGGTTCTTTCGATTTGCGGAGGTGTGGACGATGGCCGATTTCGGTGCGTCTTATGCAGAGATGGAGCAGGTGGC
>NZ_JRKC01000099.1:0-729 GCF_000800925.1 Microbacterium sp. ZOR0019
CTGCGCTGACCCGCGGGAGCGGTGGCCGAGCACGACGCCTCGCGGCCACCGCTCCCGCCGCACGGCACGATCGGATGCGAGACTGTGCATGATGTCAGAGATGCAGAGCACACGACGCGGCCGCCCGGGATACGACCAGCAGGGCATCCTCGCGGTCGCGGTCGCCGCTTTCAACGAGCACGGGTATGACGCCACGTCGATCGGCATGCTCGCCGAGCGGCTCGGACTGTCGAAGTCCGCGATCTACCACCACTTCGGGTCCAAGGACCAGATCCTCGACCTCGCTCTCGATGCGGCGCTCAGCGGACTCGAGGCCGTGGTGGACGACCCGCTTCCTGCCTCGGCGGTCGAGGCCAGCGCCGTGGCACGACTCGAGCATGTGCTCCGCGGCGCCGTGCACGTCCTGATCGCGCAGCTGCCGGCGGTCACGCTGCTGCTCCGGGTGCGCGGCAACACCGAGGTGGAGCGCCGAGCGCTGACCCGTCGTCGCGCTTTCGATCGTCGGATCACGGCCCTGGTGTCCGAGGCGCAGGCTGAGGGCGCGCTGCGCGCCGACATGGACGCCAGCGTCGTCGCCCGCCTGACCTTCGGCATGATCAACTCGATCGTCGAGTGGTACCGACCCGGGGGCAGAGAAGGCGCGGATCGGCTGGCGGACGACGTGGTGGCCATCGCGCTCGACGGACTGCGTCGTCGCTGACCCGCGCCACCCCGCCACCCCGCCACCCC